>DMQT01000040.1:3244-15410 GCA_003455595.1 Betaproteobacteria bacterium | reverse complement strand
ACGCAATTCGGTCAGAGTCATGACAGGATATTAACCCACGCCAATAAGGTCGCGGAACACAGTCATGCTTGACTGCATTACAGCAAGCCCATCGCCACCAACGCGATGAACGCCGCAAACAGCGCCAGGTGGCTGATGCCCTCGATGGCGTTGGTTTCGCCGTCGTGCAGGTTGTTCATCACCGCCAGCAGAGTCAACAGCAGCATCCCGGCCTGCATTGGTGTCAGCGCCATGATGATGCGCTCGCCGTTGAACAGCGCGATGGCCTCGATCACTGGCAGGGTCAGCAGCACGGTGGCGAGCGACGCACCCAGCGCAATGTTCACCGTGGTTTGCAGACGGTTGTTTTTGGCGGCGCTGAGCGCGGTGAGAATTTCCGGGCTGGCCGAGATCAACGCCACCAGCACGGCGGGAATGGATTTGGGCAGGCCGCTGCCGACCAGACCGGCGTCGAGCAGTACCGACAGCACTTCGGACAGCAGACCCACCAGCACAATGGCACCCAGCATGACGCCTACATGCAACGCAGTCGGGCTGTGTATCGCGTCGTGGGCTTCTTCATCAATGGCGCTGGTGTGTTCGAAAAATGCGCGGTTCTCGACCGTCTGCAAACGCAGGAACGCCAGGTACATCACCGCCATTACGCCGACCGAAAACATCGAGTAGATTTTCCACTGCGCGTCGGGCACAAAATCCGGGATGAACATGCCGATGCCCAGCGCCACCAGCAGCATGGCGACGAACGAATTGGCCGATTTGAGATTGTATTTGACCGAGCCATGCGCCAGCCCGCCGATAATTGCCGCCGCGCCGAGGATGCCGTTGATATCGAACATCACCGCGGCGAACACCGTGTCGCGCGCCAGCGTCGGGTTGGGTGCGCCCTGCAGCAACACCACCAGAATTACCACCTCCACCGCCACGGCCGCCAGCGTCAAAATCAAAGTGCCGTAAGGCTCGCCCCAGCGCACTGCCAGTACTTCGGCGTGGTGGCTGATACGAAACGCAATACCGATAATCGCCAGCAGCGCCAGCAACAGCAACCCCCACAACGCCACGCCGCCGTGCTCGATGGCCGTATGTTCGAGGGCAAATCCCAGCCCCAGCATCATCACGGCAAGGACAATGGGGTATTCGGCTTTGAAGTATTTCATGGCGCATCCATAAACATGTTGACTGGCAGACCGCATGCTACTGCAATTTGACGCATTTGCCCTGCCTGCGAACGCATGGCAAGCGCAGAAATACGCTATAACGTAGGAGTTGCAGCGTGGCGGATATGCAACGCCTTATCGACAATAAAACCTGGGATGCGATGCGTTTCAACGCTAAAAAGATCTTTCTTGGCCTGCCGTTTCTGATCGGCGCAGGCCTGTTCATTGCCTATCTGTTGTTCGGCTATTTTGCCGTCAACCCGCTGGCGCAGCGCATCCTGCCGTGGGTAGCGGAACACAAGCTGGCCAGCCGCGCCAGCGTCGGCAAAGTCGATTTCGACCCGCCGCGCCTCGCCGTCACCGTGGACAACTTCCGTCTGACCGAACCCAATGGCGCACCGCTGGCCGGGTTCAAGCGCCTGCACCTGGATCTGGAAGCCAGCGGCCTGTTTCGCCTTGCCTGGAAGCTGCACGACGTCCGCCTGACTGCGCCGCAGGCACGTTTTAACATCGCCCCCGACGGCAAGCTCAATTGGGCCGCGCTGATTGCTGCCATCAACAAAAACAAAACACCGCCGTCCAACACCTTGCCGCGCGTGCTGATCGCGCATCTGGTGATCGAACAAGGCGACATCGAATACGCCGACCGCAACCGCGCCACGCCGTTCAATGCCAGTTTATTACCGCTCGATCTTAAGCTCGACCGCCTCTCCACCCTGCCGGAAGACCGCGGCAATTACCTCATCGCCGCCCAACTGCCGCAGCAGGGCGGCACGCTCAAATGGGACGGCAAGCTGGGTCTGAATCCGCTGGTATCGAGTGGAAAGATTGTGCTGGAAGG
The DNA here is from genome assembly GCA_003455595.1 of Betaproteobacteria bacterium. Classification (GTDB taxonomy): domain Bacteria; phylum Pseudomonadota; class Gammaproteobacteria; order Burkholderiales; family Sulfuriferulaceae; genus Sulfuriferula. The sequence continues at coordinate 13,415 of DMQT01000040.1, read as the reverse complement.
CGTCAAGTTCGCCCAGCTCATGCACGTGCTCAGGCAGGCCATATTGCCGCTCACCCCTACCAGCGGCGTGCTCAACACCCAGTTGGAGTACAACTTCGCCATAGTAAAGAATCAGCCGCAGGCAGTGGTCACGCAACTGGCGCTCAGCCTCAAGGATTTCGCCGCAACCGCGGCCAGCTGACGGCACAGCAGCTGGTTGTGCATGCACCGCGTCTCGACTTTGCCATGCAATCCAGCCCCCAACTGCGCTTTAAGGGTTTGAGTGCGCAACTGACTGCCGCCCATTTTAGCCAGGCCGCCAAGCCGCTGCTTGATCTACCGCAAGCCAGCGTCAGCGGCGTCGATTTTGACCTCGCGGCGCAGCGCGCCCAGGTCGCGCAAGTGGCGCTCAACGGCGGCGAAATCCATGCCAGCCGCAGCGCCGATAGCGTGATCGACTGGCAACAGGCGTTGGCTGCCCCTGCCACCTCCCCCACCACAACGCAATCCGCCACGCCAACCCGCACCGGAAAACCCTTTGTATTCAATATCGGCAACGTGCAGCTGCACGACTGAAAGGCGCATTATCTCGACCACAGTTTCCGCCCTACGCTGAGCGCCGACGTCGCCGGGCTCAATCTCGACTTTGCCGTGTCCAACGCCAGCGGCGGCGTGCAGGTGCGCGCCGTCAACAGCACCATCGGGCCGCTCGTTCTGCACTCGGCGCTCATCACCAAGCCTGCTGCCACGCTGCAACAAATCCGCATAACAAATGGCGTGCTCGATCTGGCCAAACACAGTGCCACGTTTGACGCACTGGTCGCCAGTGGCCTGACGTCCGAGGTCATCCAGCAGACCGGCAAACCGCTGGCCTGGCAAGCGATGTTCGAACCGCTCAAAGCTCGCCCGCAAACCGCCGCCCGCCGAGGACAAAACCGCCTGGACGTTGGCGCTGCAACGCCTGGCGCTGGAAAATGCCACGCTACACTTCGAAGACCGGGCCAAAGGCAAGCCGGTGGTGCTGGATATCGAGCACGCAGGCGTGGCAGCGCGTGACGTCTCGCTCGATCCGAGCCGGGCGATCCCGCTCACCGCCGCATTCCAGATTAAGCAGGGTGGTCGCTTCGAAGCGCAGGGCAAGCTGGTGCCGGCCAGCCTGAATGGCGACTTCAAGCTCACACTCGCGGCGCTATCGCTCAAACCGTTTGCGCCGTACCTTAACCGCATCGCGCGGCTCAATCTGAATGAGGGCAGCGCCAGCACCCACGGCAACCTCACGCTGCACCGCGGCAAAGCGCTCTCAGTGCAATATGCGGGCGGCTTTGCTGTCGACAAACTGGCGATTACCGAGGAGACAGGCGGCGCGCAGTTTCTCGGCTGGCAGCGCCTCGTCAGCGATGACCTGACGTTCAAGCTCGCGCCGGACAGCCTGCATATCGGCACGCTGCGCGCCATCAAACCGTTCGGCAAGATCATCATCTTCCCTGACAAGACGCTCAACCTGACGCGCATGTTGCGCAGTGAAGCGCCGCCGCCCGCAGCCGCAAGCACCAAAGCTGCGCCGGCCGCGGCCAAACCTGTCGCAACCGCTGCCACCACCCCGGGCAAGGCTGCGTTCCCGGTCAACGTCGAACGCATCCGCATCGACAACGCCGATCTGGAATTTGCCGATCTCTCGCTCACGCCGCAGTTCGGCACCAACATCAATTCGTTATCCGGTGTCATCAACGGCCTGTCCAGCAACCCGGCCACGGTGTCGCAGGTGGCGCTCGACGGCAAGGTCGATCAGTACGGCTTGGCGCGCATCCGGGGATCATTGCAACCGTTCCACGCCACCGATTTCACCGATCTGAAACTGAGCTTCCGCAATCTGGAGATGAATCGCCTGACGCCGTATTCGGGCAAGTTTGCCGGACGCAAGATCGTATCCGGCACGCTCTCGGTCGATCTCGAATACAAGATCAAGAACCGCCAGCTGGCGGGCGAAAACCAGTTCATCATGAACAAATTGCGCCTCGGTGAACGCGTCGATAGCCCGGATGCCATGCACCTGCCGCTCGATCTCGCCATCGCGCTGCTGGAAGACAGCAACGGCGTGATCGACCTCGATCTGCCCGTGTCCGGCAGCCTCGATGACCCGCAATTCAGCTATGGCCGCATCGTCTGGAAAGCCATCGTCAACGTGCTCACCAAACTGGTCACCGCACCATTCCGCGCGCTCGGCAGCCTGCTCGGCATCAGCTCGGACAAGTTGCAGGCAGTGGCATTCGACCCCGGCAGCGCCGTGCTGTTACCGCCCGAGCAGGAAAAACTCAAAGCGGTGGCGCAGGCCATGAGCAAGCGTCCGGCGCTGACCCTGACGGTGGCGCCCAGCTACGCCAGCGCCGCCGATACGCGTGCCATCGAAGAACAATGGATACGCCGCGACGTGGCGCAAGGCATCGGGCTGAAACTGGCGGCGGATGAAGCGCCCGGCCCGGCTGACCTGAGCAACCCCAAGGCGCAGCAGGCGGTGCTGGCGCTGGCCAAAGCGCGCTTGAAACCCAATCAATTCAAGCAGATCAAGGCCGAGTACGACAAACCCAAAACCGATGGCAGCACCTTGTACAGCGCGTTACTGGAACAGCTCACGCTGCAAATTCCAGTCACTGACGCTGAATTGCAACGCCTGGCGCAACAGCGCGGCGACGCCATCAAGCAGACACTCCTCACTAACGGCGTGGCCGCCGATCACCTCAGCGTGGCGGCACCGACGCCGGGTACCGCTTCGGATCATGCAGTCAACACCAAGCTGAGCCTGGGCGCCAAGCGGGTGGCACCAGCCAGCGCGGCACCACCAAGCCAATAGCGCCGTCGATAGCAAATACCTATCGGCGCGTTTGAAACAAAATATTGGGCAAATTTTTGTTTCTAGTCTTGAATGAGGACACCCCGCGAACATCGTGGAAATCAAATAAGGAAGTACGCATGTCAACCGAAACGAAATGCCCATTCCATCACACCGCCGGCACTGGAAAGTCGAATCATGACTGGTGGCCGAACCAACTCAACCTGAATATCCTGCACCAGCATTCCCCCCAGTCCAGTCCGATGGGAGCAGATTTCAGCTACGCCGAAGAATTAAAGCGTCTCGACCTGGCGGCCGTGAAGAAAGACCTCACGGCGCTGATGACCGATTCGCAGGACTGGTGGCCGGCGGATTACGGTCACTACGGCCCTTTTTTCATTCGCATGGCGTGGCACAGTGCAGGCACCTACCGTACCGGTGACGGTCGTGGCGGCTCAGGGCACGGCAACCAGCGTTTTGCACCCCTCAACAGCTGGCCCGATAACGTCAACCTCGACAAGGCGCGTCGGCTGCTCTGGCCGATCAAGCAGAAGTACGGCAGCAAAATCTCCTGGGGCGACCTCATCATCCTCACGGGCAACGTTGCGATGGAGTCGATGGGATTCAAGACTTTCGGTTTCGCTGGTGGGCGCGAGGACATCTGGGCGCCGGAACTCGATGTGTACTGGGGTTCGGAAGCCAAATGGCTCGGCGACGACATGCACTCGCGCAATCTGGAGAACCCGCTCGCGGCCGTGCAGATGGGCCTGATTTACGTGAATCCCGAAGGCCCGGACGGTAATCCCGACCCGGTCGCGTCGGGCCGCGACGTGCGCGAGACCTTTGCGCGCATGGCGATGAACGACGAAGAAACCGTCGCCTTGACCTGTGGCGGTCACACCTTTGGTAAATGCCACGGTGCTGGGGATGCCAAGCTCGTGGGCGCTGAACCCGAAGGTGCGCCGACCGAACAGCAGGGCCTGGGCTGGAAATGCGCGCACGGCATCGGCGTAGGCACCGACACGATCAGTAGCGGCCTCGAAGGCTCGTGGACGCCGACCCCAACCAAGTGGGACATGAGCTATCTGGAAATGTTGTTCGGCAACGAGTGGGAATTGACGAAAAGCCCGGCGGGTGCGCATCAGTGGACGCCTAAAGTGGCAACTGACAGCAACATGGCACCCGCCGCACACGATGCGTCGAAACGGGTTCCTATTATCATGACCGCAGCCGACATGGCGATGCGCATGGATCCGATCTACGAGCCGATTGCGCGGCGCTTCCACAAGGATCCGGAAGCGTTTGCCGACGCCTTCGCCCGCGCCTGGTTCAAGCTGACCCACCGCGACATGGGACCCGCTTCGCGCTATCTCGGCCCCGAAGTGCCCAAGGAAGAACTCGTCTGGCAAGACCCCATCCCCGCCGTCGATCATGCCTTGATTAACGACCAGGACGCCGCTGCCCTCAAGACCAAGATTCTGGCGACCGGGCTGACCGTCTCGGAGCTGGTCTCGACCGCCTGGGCCTCGGCCTCCACCTTCCGTGGCTCCGACAAGCGCGGCGGCGCCAACGGCGCGCGCATTCGTCTGGCGCCGCAGAAGGACTGGGAAGTCAACCAGCCGGAGCAACTGGCCAAGGTGTTGGGCAAACTCGAAAACATCCAGCGCGAGTTCAACGGCAGTGGCAAGCAGGTCTCGCTGGCCGATCTGATCGTGCTGGCCGGGTTGCGCCGGCGTCGAGCTAGGCAGCGAAGAATGCCGGTCACGCCGTGACGGTGCCTTTCACGCCGGGTCGTATGGACGCCTCACAGGCGCAGACCGATGTGGACTCCTTCGCTGTGCTCGAACCGATTGCCGATGGCTTCCGCAACTACCAGAAGGCGAAATACAGCGTTTCGGGCGAGGAACTGCTGCTCGACAAGGCGCAGTTGCTGACCCTGACCGCGCCGGAAATGACCGTGCTGGTGGGCGGCATGCGCGCCCTGAATGCCAACTTCAGACGGTCCGAGCAGGGCGTCTTCACCAAACGGCCGGGGGCGCTCACCCATGACTTCTTCGTCAACCTGCTCGACATGCGCACAAGCTGGAAGCCGGTGTCGGCCGCTGAAGACACGTTCGAAGGGGTCGACCGTGCAACCGGCGAACGCAAGTGGACCGCCAGCCGCGTCGATCTGGTGTTCGGTTCAAACTCCCAGCTACGGGCGTTGGTTGAAGCCTATGGCAGTTCGGATGCAGAGGCGAAGTTCGTCCATGATTTTGTGGCGGCCTGGAACAAGGTGATGAACCTCGATCGCTTCGACCTCGCGTGATCTCGGAGAAGAGGCCTTAAAGGTCTTATGTCGAGCAACCTTGACCTGGCTGACCTTACCCCTGTTTTCCGTATCGCTTAGCTGCATCAATTTGCTGCGCATTGTGGCTGCGCCGCGTGCCAGTTTTTCTCGAATTGCATCGGGCTGATGTAATTCAGGGTTGAATGCAATCGTCGGTGATTGTAGAACATCAGCCAGTCGATCACCTCATCCATCGCTTCACGCCGGGTGGCGAACTGCTTGCCATACAGACGCCCGACTTTCAGTCTGCCCCACAGGCTCTCGGTCGGTGCATTATCCCAGCAGTTACCCCGACGGCTCATCGAGCTGGTCATGCCGTAATCTTTGAGCGCTTCCTGAAACGCATGGCCACAATACTGACTGCCCCGATCCGAGTGGAAGATCAGCCCGGCTGCCGGTCGGCGCTTGAACCACGCCATGCGTAGCGCATCCATGACCAGACCCGTCTGCATGTGTACCTGCATGCTCCACCCCACTACCTGGCGACTGAACAGGTCAATCACCGCAGCCAGGTAGAGCCAGCCCTCAGCAGTGGCAATGTAGGTGATGTCACTGGTCCATACGCGGTTCGGGGTCGTCACCGAGAACTGCCGGTCCAGCAGGTTGGGCGCAATCGGCAACGTGTGTTTGCTGTCGGTGGTGACCACGAATTTACGCTTGCCGCGCGCCTGAATGCCGTGCTGCTGCATGGTGCGACGCACGCGCTCCCGGCCTACCAGGATGCCTCTGTGCTGTAGCTCTCGCCACATTCTGGGGCTGCCGTATTCCTGCCGCACCTGGGCATGGATGGTGCAGATGTGGGTCAGCAAGGCTGCAGCACTGATGCGCTTGAGCTCAGGCGTGCCGGGCTGTGTTGACCGGCTACGGTGGGCAAAGTAGCCGCTGACGCTGACACTCAACACCTCACACGTCAGGCGGATGGGCCAACGGCTTGTATGCCGGTTAATCCAGGCGTACTTCACAGTAGCTCCCGTGCAAAGTACGCCGTGGCTTTTTTTAGGATGTCGCGTTCCATCTTGAGGCGGGTATTCTCGGCACGCAGGCGTGTGAGTTCCATTTGCTCGGCGCTGACCGATTTGCTGTCTGCGCCGACAAGCCGTCCCTGTCGATGGGCTTTGACCCAGTTGAACAGGGTCTGGTCTACGATGCCCAGGGTACGTGCTACTGCTGCTATGCTTTGGCCTGCCTGTACCAGCCGAACCGCTTCTTGCTTGAATTCCAGTGTGTACTGCGCCCGGCGTTTTACTTCACTCATTGCGTTCTCCTTTTGCTGATTGTAACAATCAGCTAAGAGATACGTTTTTTAGGGGTAAGGTCACTGCAATAGAAGGTAACGCTACGAAACAGAAAGGGATGGAATACGTTGTTGAAACAGAGAACGGAAATCTTATGACAATTGTGCTGGGGATAGATCCAATTTTCGTAGCGAGACAAAAAGTCCTCGTGATTTATGGTTCATCATCTCGAATGATTGCTGATCCGAGATCGGCGCAATGATCAGGGTAGTTGTAGTTGTAATTTTTATCGCTATTGTTGTTGCTGCTGCAGTATTCCTGTATGCGCCTTCTAGCTTCGTACTTTAGCGGTATAAATTGCCAGGCCCACTCCACTGTTTCAGAACAATAGCACCACGGCATTTCAACGCGCTCAAGACAGCATGACGAGGAAATCAGACCTGCTCTTTTACCTTAACTTAGTACCGAAAAAACAAAAGTCACCCTGTACGCGTTTCGTAGACCCTGAAAAACGCCTGCTCTTGGCACTTCTACGACGTTCAGTATCTAGCGGAAACATACCGTTAGAGGTGGCGAGTTTTGATTGGAATTCGTAGTGGTTTTGGACTGGAATCAGCGGGTGTTCGCTGGAATAGGCGGTGTGTCGCCATTGAGGTAATACCAGCGTCCGTCTTCACGCACAAAGCGGCTCACCTCATGTAGGCGCTGCGCGCGGCCGTTGGTCTTGCTGCGGGCGATGAATTCGACCGTGGCATGGCTTGCATCCTGAACAGTGTGCGCAATCACCTTGAGGCCGAGCCAGGTCGGCAACGACGCGGCGTGTAAATCGAGATTGGCAGGGCGGGTCGTGGGGTGCCAGGTCGCCAGCAGGTAGGCTTGGTCCAGCCGGGTAAACGCAGTGTAGCGCGAGCGCATCAGGGCTTCAGCGTTGGGCGCGGTGGTGCCGCCCAAGTAACGCCCGCAACACGTGTCGAACGCTTGCGGCAAGCCGCATGGGCAGGGGTCTACTGGCCGTTGCGGCGCTGCCATTGCCAGTACCCGACAATTGCCAGTATCGAGAAGATGATCAGGCCGACGCTGAGGTATTGCAGGTATTGCTTGATCAGCAACTCGTTGCCGCCGATGAAATAGCCGAGCAGGGTGAGTACGGTTGACCAGATGCCCGCGCCCAGACTGGTATATAACGCGAATGCGCCGATATTCATGTGGGCGAGGCCAGCAGGCAGTGAGATCAGGTGGCGGATACCGGGAATCAGGCGCCCGGTGAAGGTGGAAATCTTGCCGTGGCGTTCAAAAAACACGTCGGTTTTGTGCAGCAGCGCGGGGCGTACAAAGAAGTATTTGCCGTAGCGCTCCAGAAACGGTCGTCCCACCCACAGTGCGAAGGCGTAGTTGATCGAGGCACCGAAAAGACAACCCAGGGTGGCGCTAATCAGGATCAGTGGCAGGCTCATGTGGCCCTGATAGGCGAGGTAACCGGCCGGGATCAGCACCAGTTCGGACGGCACCGGTAGCACGGTGGATTCCAGTGCCATCAGGATGAAGATACCGGCGTAGCCCCAGTTGTGAACAGTCGCGAGTATCCAGTCGATGAAGTGATGCAGCATCGCCATGTGCTTAGACCTGTGCGCCGTCGGAGCTGACGCCTTCTTTCGGTTTGGTGTCCTTGATGAAATGTTCGCGCTTGACGCCGAACATCAGCAGCAGGGGCGACGCTACCAGCACCGACGAGTAGATGCCGAACAGAATGCCGATGGTAAGCGCCAGCGCGAAGTTGTGCAGCGCCTCGCCGCCCAGGAACAGCATCGACAGCACCATCATCTGGGTCATGGCGTGGGTGATGATGGTGCGGCTCATGGTGGTGGTAATCGCACTGTCAATGATGTCAGGGATGCTGGTCTTGCGCATCTTGCGCAGGTTTTCACGGATCCGGTCGAACACCACCACCGATTCGTTCACCGAGTAGCCCAGTACCGCCAGCACACCGGCCAGCACGGTGAGGGTGAATTCCCACTGGAAGAAGGCAAAACAGCCGAGGATGATGACCACGTCGTGCACGTTGGCGATGATGGCGGCGAGCGCAAAACGCCATTCGAAGCGGATGGCAAGGTAAATCAGGATGCCGATGGCGACCACTACCAGCGCCAGTGCGCCGTTGTCGTATAACTCCTTGCCCACTTGCGGGCCGACGAAATCAACGCGCTTAAGCGTTACTCCGGGGTCTTGCGCCTTGAGTGCAGCCATTATCGTATCGCTGGTTTTGGCGCTGTTGGTATTGCCCTTGAGCGGCAGACGAATCAGTACGTCGCGGGTGGTGCCGAAGGTCTGCACCGAGACTTCCGGCAGGCCGGTTTTTTCCAGCGTGGTCCGAATAACATCAAGCTGGGCTGCTTGCGGGTAATCGACTTCAAGTACCGTACCGCCGGTGAAATCAACGCCCAGATTAAGGCCGTTGTGCACTAGCGCCCAGATGGCGAAAAAGAAGGTCAGCAGCGAAATGGCGGTCGTCACTTTCCCGTAACGCATGAACGGGATGTCTTTTTTGAGTCTGAAAAATTCCATGACGAATACCTTAAATGGAGACTTTGGCCAGACGCGCGGTGCGGCCATAGGTGAGGTTGACCATGGCGCGCGATACCGTCACGGCGCTGAACATGGAGGTCAGAATACCCAGACACAGCACCACGGCAAAGCCGCGCACCGGGCCGGAACCCAACCAGAACAGCGCCACACCGGCAATCAGCGTGGTGATGTTGGAGTCCAGAATGGTGCCCCAGGCGCGGTCGTAACCGGCGTGGATGGCGCTCTGCGGCGAATTGCCGTTGCGCAACTCTTCACGGATACGCTCATTGATCAGCACGTTGGCGTCAATTGCCATACCCAGCGTGAGTGCGATACCGGCCAGGCCGGGCAGCGTCAGCGTGGCTTGCAGCATCGACAGCAAGGCCACCAGAAACAGGCCGTTGACCGCCAGCGCCATGGTGGAAAATACGCCGAACACGCGATAGTAGATGACCATGAACAGCGCCACCGCAGCAAAACCCCACAGGTTGGAGTGGAAGCCCTTCTGGATGTTATCGGCACCCAGGCTCGGGCCGACGGTGCGTTCCTCAACGATGTTCATCGGCGCGGCCAGCGCACCGGCGCGTAATAGCAGCGCCACATCGGAGGCCTCCTGGGTGGAATCCATACCGGTAATCTGCACGCGGCCACCGCCGATTTCTTCCCGGATGACGGGTGCGGTGATGACTTCGGCTTTGCCTTTTTCGATCAGCAAGATCGCCATGCGCTTGCCGACGTTGTCACGCGTTACGTCCGCGAAGATGCGCGCGCCACGGCCGTCGAGGTTGACGTGTACGGCGGCCTGACCGGACTGCTGGTCAAAGCCGGGCGAAGCGTCGGTGATGTAGTCGCCGGTCAGCACCACGTTCTTTTTCACCAGCAAAGGCTGCCCGCTGCGGTCGGTATAGAGGTCATCACCAAACGGAATCTGCCCTTGCATCGCGGCAGTGATGTCGTGCTCGTCGTCTACCAGACGAATTTCCAGTGTGGCGGTGCGTCCCAGAATCTCTTTCGCCTTGGCGGTGTCCTGCACGCCGGGCAGTTGCACCACCACGCGGTCGACGCCTTGCTGCTGGATGATGGGCTCGGCCACGCCCAATTCGTTGACGCGGTTGCGCAGGGTGGTGATGTTTTGCTGCACGGCAAATTCCTGGGTGCGTTTTTGCACCTCGGGACGCAGGCTGGCGATCAGCTTGAAGTCGCCGTCGCCCGCCGCTTCGGTGAGCAGCAGGTCGGGGA
>DMQT01000040.1:1686-3105 GCA_003455595.1 Betaproteobacteria bacterium | reverse complement strand
ATCTTCTGTTCACGCAACTGGCTGCGCAGGTCGTTGTTGTAGCGGTCGGCGGCTTTGTCGAGCGCCGCAACCATGTCCACCTGCATCAGGAAGTACACGCCGCCACGCAAATCCAAACCCAGGTACATCGGCTTGGCACCGATGGCGCTGAGCCAGGCGGGGGAAGCCGACAACAGGTTCAGCGCCACGCTGTAGCCATCGCCGAAGCGCGCCTGCAAGGCGTCTTTTGCCTTTAACTGAATGTCGGTGCTGGCGAATTTCACTTTGACGCTGTTGGCATCGAGAAATGCGCCGGTGTACGGGATGTTCTGCGCCTTGAGCTCGTCTTGCACCTGCTGCAGCAGAGTCGCGTCGGTTTTGATCGCCGCCCGCGTGGATGAAATTTGCACCGCCGGCACCTCGCCGTAGAAATTAGGCAAGGTATAGAGCGCGCTGACCAGCAGCACGACGGCAATCAGGATGTATTTCCAGAGCGGGAATCGATTCACGGTGCGACCTTATGGAGGGCTGTTTTTATGCGGACAGGTGGGAGCTTAAGCCGATTTGGTTACAAATCTTTGATGGTGCCTTTTGGCAGCAGCGTTTGCACGGTGGCTTTTTGCACGTGCGTCACCACGTTGGGGGCAATTTCCAGGCTGATGAAGTTGTCGCCAACCTTGACCACTTTGCCGACCTGGCCGCCGCTGGTGATCACTTCATCGCCTTTTTGCAGCGCTTCGAGCATGCCGCGCTGGTCTTTGGCACGCTTCATTTGCGGGCGGATAATCATGAAAAAGAACAGGATGGCGATCACCACCAGCGGCAGGAAGCTCATGATCGCATCGGTGGGGGAAGACGCGGCGGGCGCCGCAAAGGCGTTGGATATGAACATGGGTTTTCTCCGAGCTTAAAAATCAAAGCATTCTAGCATGAGGCCGCGCGCTGCTCGTGGAACTGGGCGACGAAGCTGTCCAGACTGCCAGACTCAATCGCGCCGCGCAGCCCGGCCATCAGCACCTGGTAATAATGCAGGTTGTGGAGAGTGGCAAGCCGTGCGCCGAGGATTTCGCCGCAACGGATCAGGTGGTGCAGGTAGCCACGGCTGAAGTTCTGGCAGCAATAGCAGCTGCATTGCGCGTCCACCGGCGCGGTGTCGGTACGAAACCGCGCGTTCTTGATGCGCATATCGCCCCATTGTGTAAACAGGATGCCGTGGCGCGCGTTGCGCGTCGGCAGCACGCAGTCAAACATGTCCACGCCGTGGTGCACCGAGGCAACGAGGTCCTCCGGCGTGCCCACACCCATTAAATAGCGCGGTTTGGCGTGCGGTAATTGCGGTGCGGTGTGCGCGAGGATGCGGCGCATGTCGGTCTTGGGTTCGCCCACCGACAGCCCGCCAATGGCATAGCCGTCGAAATCCATATTGGTTAACTCACGCAG
>DMQT01000040.1:1413-1625 GCA_003455595.1 Betaproteobacteria bacterium | reverse complement strand
GCCGCTTTCGAGCGCTCCGCCCAACGCAGCGACAGGCGCATCGAAAACGCCGCCGCATCGGGTTCGGCCGGGTAGGGCGTGCATTCGTCGAAAATCATCACGATGTCGGCATTGAGTATTTTTTGAATCCGCATGGATTCTTCCGGCGTCAGGAACAGCTTGTCGCCGTTGAGCGGCGAGGCGAACTTCACGCCCTCTTCGGTAATCTTGCG
>DMQT01000040.1:0-1210 GCA_003455595.1 Betaproteobacteria bacterium | reverse complement strand
CGGTGCAGGCCGCCGTGCGCCTCAATCGCTTCCAGACCCGGTCGCAGCCACAGGTGAAAGGTGTTGCCGAGCACGATCTGGGCGCCGATCTCTTTCAACTCGTTGGGTGCCATCGCCTTCACCGTGCCATAGGTGCCGACCGGCATGAAAGCCGGGGTTTCCACCGTGCCGTGGGCAAGGGTGAGGGTGCCGCGACGCGCCAGGCCGTCGGTGTGGTGCAGCTTAAATTCCATGGTCATTTCTTTCGATCAGCATTGCATCGCCGTAGCTGAAAAAACGGTAACGCTCGGCAATGGCATGTGCGTAAGCCTGACGGGTGGCGTCAAACCCGGCAAACGCCGACACCAGCATCAGCAGGGTGGATTTGGGCAGGTGAAAATTGGTGAGCAGGCGTTGCACCACGCGGAACTGAATAACCGGGTGTGATGAAAATACGGGTTTCGCCTTCACCGGCCAGCAGCTCACCTGATTGTGCGGCAGATTCGAGCGCGCGCAGGCTGGTGGTGCCGATGGCCATGACGCGGCCACCGTTAGCTTTGGCGCAGGCAATGGCATTCACTGTGGTTTGCGGAATGGTATAGCGCTCGCTGTGCATGGTGTGATCGGCGATGTTGTCTACCCGCACCGGCTGGAACGTCCCTGCGCCGACGTGCAGCGTGACGTGCGCGCGCACTACGCCCAGTTGATCGAGTTGCGCCAGCATGGCATCGTCAAAATGCAGCCCCGCTGTCGGTGCCGCCACCGCGCCGGGGTGGCGTGCGTAGACGGTCTGATAGCGCGCATCGTCGCTGCCATCAGCCGCGCGCTCGATATACGGCGGCAACGGCAGCGCGCCGTACTGCTCCAGCACGTCCAGCACGCTGGCGTCGGTGTCAAACCGCAAGCGGTACAAGTCAGCCTCGCGCGCCAGCACCGTCACTGTCACCGTGTCTGCAATGGTCAGCGTGCTGCCCGGTTGTGGCGCATGGCTGGCGCGGATAAACGCCAGCGCTTCGTGTTCACCCGTCACGCGCTCGACCAGCAGCTCCACCTGTCCGCCGCTCGCCTTGCGCCCGAACAGCCGCGCCTTGATAACGCGTGTGTCGTTGAACACCAGCACATCGCCGCGCCGTAAATAAGCGGGCAGATCGGTGAACTGGCGGTCGGCCAGCTGCCCGTTCGCGCCGTCCAGATACAACAGGCGGCTGGACGCGCGCGCGACAGGCGGAAA
>DMQT01000229.1:25078-27778 GCA_003455595.1 Betaproteobacteria bacterium | reverse complement strand
GGGTGTGATGCCTGCGAAGCCCAACTCGGATAGATCCAGTTCATCGACAAAGACATCGACAACCCGCACTGGATTGTCTTCAGTGATGTAATCATCGAGGCACTCCGGCAGTAACGTGACCTGATTTCGACCTTCGCCTTGTATGAATCGCTTCATGCTCACCTCAACCCAATGTTTCTACATTGGATTTAATGCATCATGGCCATGATTTGTTTACAAAATGGGGGGCGTTTTCACACAACCTCGGTCGTGTACGGAAATTCGCGCTTCCCGATAGCGGCCGCTGATCTCGATGCGGTGATGATGGGCAGCTAAAGCGCCAATGCCTCTTCTTCGCGCCCGACGCCGTTTCCATGACGATTTGGTTCGCGCCACAAAACCCTCTCTCCCTTCATTTTGGTTTTTGCCTGGCAAAACCTTTTGTCGCGCCATCTGCCAGAACAGGTGTTCATAGCCCACTGCCATTTAGGCTTATTTTTAGTGGCTGGCGTTATCTAGTGGCATTTTATGGTGTCCCCCGTCAGAGTGCGCCCCGCAAATTCCATACCGTTTTCTACAGGTGCGGCCTCGCTTCACGATGGTTTTGACTTTTGCTTCTTCGCGCGCGGCGGCGCGGCGCGGGTGCCTTTACGGGCTTTTGGCTAACTTGGGTTTTGGGGTTTCAGCCGAGGCACCACCCACCGCGCCGACCGGCAGTCGCCAGATGGACAACTCGACACTCGCAATGCTTGGGCTTGCGGTCGAGTTGCACACAGGAATAGCGCCGTGGATAAGCGTTACGACTGCATAATGCAAACGGAGTGGCTGCCACAGCGCACATCAGAAACAACTAAAAACAATTTGGGACAATAAAAAATTACCACAGCGTACAAAATCATTACCAGCCATGCCTTTGATGGGTGTCTTCGTTTTGAAATTTGGGACAGTGACAGGCAACAAACAGGGCAAAATAGAGACAAATGCAGCTTACTACAAACAAGAAGATTGTTAACTAAGTCACTGTTTATTAGTGTCTATTTTGGTGGAGACGATGAGGATCGAACTCACGACCTTCGCATTGCGAACGCGACGCTCTCCCAGCTGAGCTACGTCCCCACGGTGACATCGCATTCTACACGCAGGCTTTTCGCCGGGTAAAGCCTGCGTCTGGTGATTTACGTGGCGTCGCCGCCGAGCTGTTTTTCAATGCGGTGGGCGAACACGGTCATTTCCTTGGCGGCCTGTTTGTCGCCTTTGGCCTCAGCCACGACGATGCCTTGACGATACGCCGCCAGCGCGTCGGCGGGCTGGTCGGATTCGACCAACGCGCGACCCAGCAATTTCCATGCAGCAGAGTAGTTGGGGTCGAGCGCGACGGCGTGTTTGAGGTGCTCGGCGGCGTGCGTGGGATCGCTGGCTTTGAGGTATTCGTTGCCGAGTGAAAAGCGCAACAGGGGGTTGTCTTTACCGGCGGCAAGCATTTTTTCAAAGTTCTGGATGATGGGGGTAGGCATGGCAATGTACCGGGTTATTTGCGCCAGTAGGCCGGAGTGAACAGCACCAGCAGGGTGAACAGTTCCAGTCGGCCTAGCAGCATGGTGAAGCTGCACACCCAGGTCTGGAAGTCGGTAAGAATGGCGTAGGTGGTGGCGGGTCCGACTTTATTCAGGCCCGGACCGGCGTTGTTGATGCAGGCGATGATGGCAGAAAACGCGGTGACGAAATCCAGCCCGCTGGCAACCAGCACCAGGGTGAGCGTGATGATGCTGATGATGTATAGCATGACCAGCGCCTGCACACCGAACACGATCTGATTGCTGATAACGCTCTGGCGGAGTTTGACCGGCAGCAGGGCGTTGGGGTGGATTTGTTTTTCCAGTTCGCGCTTGCCTTGTTTGAGCATCAGTAGCGTGCGGATCATCTTGATGCCGCCGCCGGTGGAGCCGGCGCTGGCAGTGACGCAGCTGAGCAGCAACATGGTGAGCGGGACGAATATCGGCCACAGGTTGAAATCGGTATTGGCGAAGCCGCAGTCGGTGGCGAGCGAGACCAGGTTGAAGCTGACGTAGCGCAGCGCCGTCCAGTAGTTGGCATAGGTGCCAACGTACCAGAGATAGCCTGCCAGGCTGGTACCGGCGACGAAGACGAGGCCGAGCATCGGCAGCACTTCCGGGTCGGTGAGATAGACGCGCAGCGAGCGCCCGCTCAAGGCGAGGAAATGGGTGGCGAAATTCATTGCCGCCAGCAGCATGAAGATGATCAGTACGGCTTCGATGGCGGGCGAATTGAAATAGCCGACGCTGGCGTCATGGGTGGAAAGGCCGCCCAGCCCCATGGTGGCGAAGGCATGGCAGATGGCGTCGAACCAGCTCATGCCAGCCAGTTTGAGCGACACGATGCAGGCCACGGTAATGCCGCTGTACACCAGCCACAGCGCCTTGGCGGTCTGGGCGATGCGCGGCGTGAGTTTGCTGTCTTTCATCGGGCCGGGCGTTTCAGCCTTGAACAGCTGGCGTCCACCAATACCCAACAGCGGCAAGACCGCCACTGCCAGCACGATGATCCCCATGCCGCCGAGCCAGTTGAGCAGCGTGCGCCACAGGTTGATCGACTGGGGCAGCTGATCCAGCCCGCTCAACACCGTGGCACCGGTGGTGGACAGGCCGGACATGGTTTCGAAATAGGCGTCGGTGAACGACAGGTGCGGCAGGTAAATCAGCA
>DMQT01000229.1:24493-24936 GCA_003455595.1 Betaproteobacteria bacterium | reverse complement strand
AGTTCGCGGCGCAGGTGACGGGTGGAGAGCCAGAGCAGCAATCCGGCGGCGAAGGTAATGAGAATGGCGTCGTCATACGCGTTGCGCGCAGCGTCATGGTAATAAAACGACACGCCCAACGGCACCAGCATGGTGAAGGCAAACAGCAGCACCACCAGGCCGATGACGTTGAGGATGGGGAAAACGCGTAACACTTACAGAAACCCGAAACCGACCTGGAACAGCTTTTCCACCTTGGGAATCATGCGCTTGTTGGGCACGAACAGGATGATGTGATCCTCGGCAGCAATTTGCGTGTCGTGATGCGCGATGATGACTTCTTCGCCCCGGATAATCGCGCCGACGGTAACGCCTTCTGGCCATTTCACTTCCTCGATGCGGCGATTCACCAGCTTGGAGGTTTTGGTGTCGCCGTGCACCACCGCTTCGAGCGCTTCGGCGGC
>DMQT01000229.1:14224-24422 GCA_003455595.1 Betaproteobacteria bacterium | reverse complement strand
TGCGCGGGCGACACGGCGATGTCGATTTCGCCGCCCTGCACCAGGTCGACATAGCTGGCGCGGTTGATCAGTGCGATGACTTTGCGCGCGCCCATGCGCTTGGCTTGCAGCGACGCCATGATGTTGTCCTCGTCGTCGTTGGTGAGCGCGCAGAACACGTCCATGTCGTCGATGTTTTCGTCTCCGAGCAGGGTTTCATCGGTGGCGTCGCCAACCAGGATCAGGGTGTTGTGCAGCTCGGCGGCGAGGCGCGCGCTGTTGTTTTTGTTGTGGTCGATGAGCTTGACCTGATACTCGTTTTCCAGCGCGGCGGCGAGGCGGCGGCCGATGTTGCCGCCGCCGGCAATCATCACGCGGCGTACCTTTTTATCCAGGTTGCGCATTTCGCGGATGACGCTGTCGATATTCTCGGTAGCGGCGATGAAAAACACTTCGTCGCCCGATTCGATCACCGTACGGCCTTCCGGCACGATGGCATGGTTGCCGCGAAAAATCGCTGCCACGCGGGCATCGAGATTGGGCAGGTGTTTGCGCATGTCACGCAGCTCGTGGCCGACCAGCGGGCCGCCGTGGTAGGCGCGCGCGGCCACCAGGCGCACTTTGCCATTGGCAAAATCCAGCACCTGCAAGGCGTTCGGGTAATCAATCAGACGGCGCAGGTAGTCGGTAATCTCCTGCTCCGGGCTGATGATGTGGTCAACGCACAGGTTTTCCGGCGAGAAGATGCCCGGGTGTTTGAGGTAATCTGCTGCGCGGATGCGCGCAATCTTGGTGGGAATATTGAACAGCGACGCCGCCAGCTTGCACGCCAGCATGTTGGTNNGTGCGCTCGACCCCGGCCAGTTCGGCCACGCGGCTCATGTTGCCGCCTTCCTTCTGGATTAGCCGCTCGAAATAGCTGCGCTCGAACGCGTCGCGCGCTTCGCGCAGCGGCTGGTCAACCGGAATCTCGATGAGGCTGGCAGGCAGGCTTTCATGCAACGGGCGCAAGGCTTGCTGTACCTCGTCGGCGTCAATTTCCTCGCCTTCGGCAGTCACTGCCAGGGTGTGTACCATGTTGTCGAGCTGCAGCAGATTGCCGGGCCAATCGGCATTGCGCAGGGTGTTGAGCGCGGCGGTGGTGAAGCGACGCGGTGGCAGGTGGTTGGCCTCGACCAGTTGCGCCAGGATGAAACTGGCGATGTCGGGAATGTCATCGCGGTGTTCGCGCAAGCTCGGAATACGGATGCTCAGCGCACCCAGCGCATAGTACAGGCGGCTGTCGAATTCGCCGCTGGTGGCGCGTTGGGCGAGGTCTTCGCTGGTGGCGCAGATGATGCGCACGTTGTATTTTTCGGCGCGTTCCAGCGCCATTGCCAGGCCTTTTTGTGCCAGCTTGCCGAGGCTGTACATCTCGGGGATATACAGTACGCCGTCGCGTGCCTGCTGCAGCAGATCGAGCGGCGATTCAACCAGCTTGACCGGGTCGTCCAGCTCAACCCAAGGGCTGTTGTTGGGCTGCAAAAAATGCCCGCACATGCGTGCTCCGCTGCCGGGTTCGCTCAGCAGCAGTACCGGTGTTTGCAGGTTGGCGATGCGTGTCAGTTGTTCCTTCAGCGTCTGGATCACCGGGCTACGTCCGAGCCCGGCCAGGCTCATGCTGGGCTGGGCGCGGGTGGCACTGTGTTTGAGCACGCGCCCAACGGTGGTCAGCAGTTTTTGCAGCGCGATGGGCTTTTCCAGAAAATCCGCCGCGCCCATGCGCGTGGCTTCGACTGCGGTATCAATGGTGCCGTGGCCGGACATCATCACCACCGGCATGGTGAGCTGGCCATTGCCAGCCCATTCCTTGAGCAGGGTAATGCCGTCGGTGTCGGGCATCCAGATGTCGAGCAGTACCAGATCCGGGCGGGTGTGCTGGCGATAGCTGCGTGCAGTACTGGCATTGTCGGCCACTGCCACATCGTAACCTTCATCCGCAAGGATTTCCGATAGCAGTTCACGGATGCCGGGTTCGTCGTCAACCACCAGAATCTGACCACTCATACTGCTTCTCCCTGTGCTGCTGGCAACCGAATGCACACAATGGCGCCATGCGGCTGCACGTTCTCGATGCGTATCATGCCGTGATGTTCCTCAATGATTTTTTTCACAATCGCGAGCCCCAGTCCAGTGCCTTTGGGCTTGGTGGTGGCGTAGGGTTCAAACAGGCGCGTCATTAGTTCCGGCGGGAAGCCGGGGCCGTTGTCGCGAATCGTGAGGCTTACGCCGTCTTCGGTCTGTGCGGTTGATAACACAATGTGCGGCGCGGGATTATCCGCCAGCGCGTCTTGCGCATTTTGCAGCAGATTGTGGATCACCTGACGCAGCAGGGTGGCATCGCCCATCACCAGCGGCAGGTTGGGGGTCAATGCCAGTTCGGTGTCGGGCCCCAGGTCATACAGGCGCAATACCTCGCGCACCAGCGAATTGAGTTTGAGTGCCTCCAGCTGTACGGTAGGCGTGCGTGCATATTCGGCGAAGGCATTGACCATATGCTTCATCGCCGATACCTGGTTAACGATGGTTTGGGTCGCGCGCGCCAGGGTGTCGGCGTCGGCGGCGTCAAGCTTGCTGGCGAACTTGTGCTGGATGCGTTCGGCCGAGAGTTGAATCGGCGTCAGCGGGTTCTTGATTTCGTGCGCCAGTCGCCGCGCCACTTCGCCCCAGGCCGCGTCGCGCTGCGCCTTGATGAGGTGCGTGATGTCGTCGAATACCAGCACAAACCCGTTGTCCACCCCGCTCGGCAGGTGGGTGGCATGCGCCAGCAAGGTGTGCTTGCCGTCGCTGCTATCCAATTCAATCTGGCGTTTCCAGTTGTCAGTGCCGTGTAAATTAAATTGCTCTGCCAGCGCGTTGGCAAACGCGGCCAGCGCGGGCACCCGGTTGCCCCACTGGTAGAGTTGCACGTTGCGCAGTGCGCCAGCGGCGATACCCAGCATCTGTTCCGCCACCGGGTTGATGGTGCGCACCTGCAACTGCTCGTCGAACGCGATCACGCCTGAAGTCAAATTGGCGAGGATGTTTTCCAGGTAGGCGTAGGATTTTTCGATTTGTTCGCGGCTCACTTCTGTGGCATTGCGCGCGTCGGCCAGCTGGCGCGTCATGCGGTTGAACGATTGCGTCAGCACGCCGAGTTCGTCGCGGTTGTGCACCGGGTGCATCTGGCTGAAATCGCCTTTGGCAACGGCACGGGTGCCCTTGGCCAGGGCGCGTAGCGGCGCCGCCATTTGTTCGCTGATGAGGAACGCCAATGCCACCGTGGCGAGCAGCGCCAGCAGCAAGGTCAGCGTCAGTGTCAGGCCGTACAGGCGCTTCAAACCCAGCCGCGACAACGACAGCTCCTGATAATCCTGATACGCGGTACGCACCGCCTCGGCATCGTCGGCGAGTTTGGCGGGCACCGGCTGGATCAGTTGCAGCACGCGGATATTCTCGGTGAACGAGAGCAGGTTGACCGGCACCACCACGCGCACTATCAGGCCGCCGCTGGGTAGTGATTCGATACGCGCATACGGTTGTTGTTGCCGCACCTGCCACAGCACGGTGTTGCTGGGAATCATCGGCATCATGCCGGCGCGTTCGTTGCCAGCAAAGGCAATGATCTTGCCGCGTTCGCTGAACAGCGTGGCTTCCTGTACGCCGTATTGCTCACGCAAGGTGCTGAGTTGATGGATATGCGCGGTGGGCGCTTCATCCGCCAGCGATAGCGCCATGCTCTCGGCTTTTTTGGTGAGCTCGCGCTGCTGGTTGTCCAGCACTGCCTGACCCAGATTGAGACCGCTGCCCAGCGCGTTATCAACACGCACGTCAAACCATGACTCGATGCTTTTGGACAGAAACTGAAACGATACGGTATAGATAATGGCACCCGGCAACAGCGCCATCAGGCCGAACATCAACATCAGGCGCAACGTCAGTTTGGCGCCGAATACGCCGTTTCTGATCTTCTGCCGCAACTGGAATATCTGATAACCGACCAGCACCAGCAGCCCCGCCACCAGTGCGCCGGTGACGGCTAGCAGGTAGGGAAAGTTGCTGGCAAACAGGTCGGTATTGGCGCTGGCCGAAGCGAGCAGGTACACCAGCACAGCACCTACCACAAAGCTGATCAGGACCAGGTATTTCATGATCTAGACAGGTACCGCACTCACGGCGACATGGACCATTCAAATGGCGCGGATTCAAGCTCCCACTTGTTTGAACTGATTGCGTTGATCTGCAACGGTTTAGGCAGGCGCGACACATCCAGATGCATGGCGAGGCTGGCCTGATAGGTGATGGTCTTGGAGAGAACACGGCGATCCAGTACCGGCCAGGCCTTGATCTGGCTGAGTGCGCTGAGGATCTCGTCGAGACTGTCGAAACTGACCAGCTGTGCGCCATCAGACAGCAAGTACTGGCGCAGCAGCGGGTTGTACGACAGGCGCGTGTTGCGCACCACCTTGACGATTTCTTCGTTCAGCCAGTACCAGCGCGGGCGTTTGAACTGGAATTCGGTACTGAAGTTGAGCGCCACGCCTTTTTTCAGCGCGTCCTCGAGTGTGGGACTGAGTTTGATGGCGAACTGAGCATTCAGCAGATAGGTTTCATCGTCCAGCTTGAGGCTGGCTGATTTGACCTGAATGCCTTCATTGGCGGCGTGGGCGGCGGGCAATGCACCCGCCAGGATGAAGCAAAACAGCGCCATACCGAGCGCGAAAAAACGCTTAGCGTTTAACAAGGAGCGCATAAAAAAAGCCGTCGTGATGGTCATTGGGTAAAAGCTGGCCTGCCGACAACCCGGCGTGATCCAGCGCTTGTTGTTGCGCGTCATCGTGGTGGCTGAGAAACGCATCCACCTGACGCTGGTTTTCTTGAGGAAAAATCGAACATGTTACGTATAGCAATTTACCACCGCGCGCCAGACATCGCCAGAGCGCAGGCAGGATGGCGGCCTGCTGCGCGGCAAAGCGGGCAAGGTCGTCGGGGCGGCGCAGCCATTTGATATCCGGGTGGCGGCGCACCACGCCCGATGCCGAGCACGGCACGTCGGCGAGGATGCGGTCGAACGGCACGCCATCCCACCAGCTGTCCGGCAGCGCGGCGTCACCTGTCAGCAAACTGGCGTGCAAGCCCAGCCGGTCGAGGTTTTCCTGCACACGGATTAAACGCGATGCATCGTTGTCGAGTGCGGTCAAGTTAACGTCGGCCAGTTCCACAATATGCCCGCTTTTGCCGCCCGGCGCGGCGCACGCATCGAGCACGCGCTGGCCGTCGGCCAGTTCCAGCAACGGCGCGGCCAGTTGTGCGCCGGCGTCCTGCACCGACACGCGACCGGTGCTGAAGCCGGGCACTTGCGTCACCGGGATGGGGTGCGCCAGTTGCAACGCAAATTCACCGGTTTGTTGCGCGTCCAGACCTGCTTCCTGCAGCAGTTCAAGATACGCAGCCGTGCTGCCGTGTTGCGGATTGACGCGCAGCGTCATCGGCGGATGCTGGTTACCGGCTGTAAGCACAGCCTGCCAGTCGTCGGGATACGCCGTGCGCACCTGGTCGATCCACCATTGCGGATAATTCCAGCGCGCCGGTTCTTTTTGCTGCACTTCGTCGAGCAGCAGGTCGGTATGCCGCAAATAGTTGCGCAGTACGCCGTTGACCAGCCCGCGCGCCCACGGCTGCGTCGCGGCGGCGGCTTCCACCGCCTCGTTGACGATCATGTGGGTGCTGTCCGGTCGTGCGCGTAACTGCCGTAGCGCCACCACCAGCAGGCAGGCAATTACACGGTCTTTCAGCGGGTTGGACAACAGCGCGTCGCGCAGCGCAGCCAGCAACGCATACTCGCGCAGGCTGGCGTAGCAGATGTCCTGCACTGTAGCGCGCCCGGCGGCGGGCTGGTCGGCCAGCACGCGGGTGAGGGTGTGCCCCTGGTGTACGACGGCGTCGATGGCGTAGGCGGCGCGCTTGAGCAGTTGCCGCAAGGGCGGTTGGTGTAGCGCTTCAGACATGGGTATTCGCGTTCATAGTAATCCGGGATAAAACAATTGAGCCAGGCCCCATACGCCAAAGGCGGCGACCAGTAACCCGGCGCCGAGCCGCACACCGGGCTTGCGGATAAAATTTTGCAGGCGATGCGCCAACAGCCCCATCGCCAATAAATTAGGCAGCGTGCCGACGCCAAACGCCCCCATCAGCAGCGCGCCGTGCAGTGCCGTACCGCTGGCGAGTGCGGAAATCAGCACCGAATACACCAGCCCGCACGGCAACCAGCCCCATATCGCGCCGGTCAGGTAGGCCTGTGGCAGCGAACGCACCGGGATCAGCCGCTTCATCAGCGGTTGCAGGCGCGCCCACACCACGCTGCCGACGCGCTCCAGCAGCAGCACCGCGCGTGACAGTCCGGCCAGATACAGGCCGAGCAGGATCAGCATGACGTTAGCGCTCACATACAACACCCGTCCCATTGGCAGGTAATTATTCAGCAGCAGGGTACTGGCACCGACGGCACCGGCAATCGCTCCGGCCAGCGCATAGCTGCTGATACGGCCGAGATTATAGGCGAATAACATCGGCACGCCCGGTTTGCCGCCGGGCGCGGAGAGCGACAGCGCCGTGACGATGCCGCCGCACATGCCAACGCAGTGCACCCCGCCCAGCAGGCCGACCAGAAATACCGACAGGTAGGAGATTTCCGGCATTAAAGCTTGTCACTCAGACGCGCGCGCCCGGCCAGCCACACCAGCACCAGCACCGGCACGCCGATCAGGGCGGTGGCAGTGAAGAAATTGGCGTAGCCATAGGCGTCGACAAAATCACCCGAGAACCCGGCAATGAACTTGGGCAGCAACAGCATCACCGAGCTGAACAGCGCGTATTGCGTGGCGGAATAGGCGGTATTGGTCAAGCCGGACAGGTAAGCCACGAACGCCGACGAGGCAATGCCCGCTGAAAGATTATCCGCCGACACGGTAAATATCAGCGCCGACACGTCGTGGCCCAGCCCGGCCAGCCACACGAACAGCAGATTGGTCGCCGCCGACAGCACTGCGCCGAGAAACAGCGTGCGCATCACGCCCATGCGCGCGGTGAGCACGCCGCCCAGCCCGGCCCCGGCAATGGTCATGATGACGCCGTACACCTTGGACACAGTGGCGACCTCGTCCTTGGTGTAGCCCATGTCAACGTAGAACGGATTGCTCATCACGCCCATCACCACGTCGGAGATGCGGTAAATCGCAATCAGCGCCAGAATCAGCAGCGCCTGCCAGCCGAAGCGCCGCACGAAGTCCAGAAACGGGCTCAACACCGCACCGTAAATCCATGCCAGCACGCCCAGCAAGCGGCCGGAATAGCCGCGTCGGATCAGCGCCGCACGCGCCCGCGCTTCCTGTTCGCGTGTCGCGCTGGTGAGCGACACTTCCGGCTCGCGGATGGTGAACGTGGTCAAAATGCCAACGATCATGCTCGCCGCCATCACCAGATACGCGATGCGCCAGGGCGCAAAATCGTAACTGCCCGGCGTGGCGTCCACCGCTGACGCGATCCACAGCACCCCGGCACCGGCGGTAATCATCGCCAGCCGATACCCGGCCTGATAAGTCGCCGCCATCGCGCCCTGTTTTTCCTGCGATACCGCTTCGATGCGGTAGGCGTCGAGCGCGATATCCTGCGTCGCCGACGCGAACGCTACTGCCAGCGCCAGCCATACCGTGTGTTGCAGGTGCAGCGCCGGGTCGGTATTCGCCATGCCGAACAGCGCCGCGGCGATCACGCATTGCGACAGCAGCAGCCAGGCGCGGCGTCGCCCCAGCCAGCGCGTCAACAGCGGCAGCGAAAGCCGGTCCACCAGCGGCGCCCACACCCATTTGAAGCCATACGCCAGCCCGACCCAGGACAAATGCCCGATGGTGGCGCGGTCGATACCCGCTTCGCGCAGCCAGAACGACAGCGTGCCCAGTATCAGCAGCAGCGGCAAGCCAGCCGAAAAGCCGAGGAACAGCATGCCGATGACACGGGGGTTGGTGTAGATTTTAAATGCAGCGAGCCAGGGGTGCGGGGCAGTAGTCATGGTCAGGATAAGTAGTTGGGTTAGACGCGTGGCGCAATGCGTTCGCGCAGCCAGGCGGCGAGGGTGGCTTCGTCCCATTCGCTGGTGGCAACTGCCATGACGGCCAGGGTCGCTTCTGCCTGGGTGGCGGTCAGCCGTTGCCCATTCAAGTAGAGAAACAAGCCCAGGGCGAGGAAGGCTGCGCGCTTATTGCCATCCACAAAGGGATGGTTCTGGGCGACGCCCACACAGTAAGACGCCGCCAGTTCGCACAAATCCGGGTCGCCATACGCCACCAGATTGAGTGGCCGCGCCAGCGCAGAATCGAGCAGGCCTTCGTCGCGTAAGCCGGGCAAACCGCCGTGTTCGGCCAGACTTTCGTCGTGCAGCAACAGCAGGGCGCGCTTGTCGAACCAGCGCCAGTTACGCGCCACTTATTTCGCCAATTCGTGAAAGGTATCGCGGAAATCGCGCATGAAAGCGCGGCCTGCTTCGATTTGCTCTTCCAGCCGAGGGTCATATGGCGTCACCGCCACGCCATCCGGCGTCTCGGTCACAAACACGGTATCGCCTTTTTCCAGCTTGAGCCGCGTCAGCACTTCCTTGGGCAGGATCAGGCCGAGCGAATTGCCGATTTGGGTGAGTTTCAGGGCATGCATGGCAGACTCCGATAAGTTATAACAGTTGTTATATTAGCTGGCGATACAGCGTAAGCCAAGGGCTGACAACCCGGCGCCTTAAATTTCGAGCCGGGCACGATCCAGATTCAGCGCCAGCAAGCGCTTCAGTATCTCCGTGTCGAGTATCTCCGGCATGTAGTCGGCCCAGTCCTGGCTGGCGCTGCTTTTCTTGATGAGCCCGCGCTCATACTGGTATTCGCCTTCAACACGCGGCGGCTCGACGCCCAGCAGCGCGCACAGGTCTTCAAAATGCACCTGTGCCCCGGCTTTTTCGGTGAGCGCGTTGCCGTGCCATTTGGCGATGAAGGCTTGCGGGGTCATCTACGGTTCTCAGTCTTCGCGCAGCGGGAATAGCGCGTCATACGCGCGGTTGAAAAGCAGGGCATACAGCAGATAAAACACGATAAAACCGACATTCAGCAGCAGTGCTTCAATGACGGACAGTTTGAGCATCCAGACGATCAGGGGCAGGGTGATAAGCGTGAGCCCGAGTTCGAACAGGCTGGCGTGGAGAATGCGCACCTCCCAGCCACGCCGCGACAGGTGACCGCCGCGCGCCAGTTCGATGCGGTCGAACAGGTAATTGAACCCGCCGCTCCAGACCATGGCGATAAGCGAAATGGCGAATACGAGAATGCCAACCGCGCTGATGCCATTCCCGGTGATCCAGCTGGCGAGCGGCGCGACCAGCACCAGACCGATGATTTCGAACAGCAGCAACTGGCGCAACCGGTCGGGAAAGCTGCGCAGCGCGCTCATGGCAGAAAATCGTAATCAATACTCAGCGGGGCATGGTCGGAAAACCGCTGCGCCTTGTAAACACTGGCGACGCGGGCGGTGTGGGCGATGCCCGGCGTGGCAACCTGGTAGTCGATACGCCAGCCGACGTTGTTGGCCCAGGCCTGGCCGCGATTGCTCCACCAGGTGTAGGCGTCGCCGGTGGCGTCGGGTTGCAGCGTGCGGTGCACGTCAACCCAGCCCAGGGTGTCGATGACCTGCGTCATCCAGGCGCGTTCCTCGGGCAGAAAGCCGGAGTTTTTCTGGTTCGATTTCCAGTTTTTCAGGTCGATTTCTTTGTGCGCAATATTCCAGTCGCCGCACAACACCACTTCGCGGCCACTGGCTTTCAACTCAAGCAGGCGTGGGTAAAAGCGTTCAAGAAAGCTGAATTTGACCTGCTGGCGTTCGTCCGAACTGGAACCCGACGGCAGGTACAAGGAAATGATGCTGAGATTGCCGAACTGCGCCTCGATATAGCGCCCTTCGGCGTCGATATCGGCAATGCCCAGACCTTCGATCACCGCATCAGGCTGGTGCTTGCTGTAGATGCCGACGCCGCTGTAGCCCTTTTTCTCGGCGTAGTGAAAATAGCCATAAAAGCCATCCGGCTGCAGCATTTCGCGTTGCATGTCGGTCATCTGCGCCTTGAGTTCCTGCACGCAGACGAAGTCGGCGTTCTGGGTGGCGAGCCAGT
>DMQT01000229.1:10512-14185 GCA_003455595.1 Betaproteobacteria bacterium | reverse complement strand
AAATTACATCATGTCCGATTTCAGACAACAGTTCCTATCCTTCGCCATCGAACAAAAAGTGCTGTGTTTCGGTGAATTCAAAACCAAGGCCGGGCGCATGAGCCCGTATTTCTTCAACGCCGGGCTGTTTGCCGACGGCGTGGCGCTGCAAAAGCTGGGCGAATTTTACGCTAAAGCGATAATCGCCGCCGACATCCAGTTTGATGTGCTGTTCGGGCCGGCTTACAAGGGCATCCCGCTGGCCGCCGCGACGGTGGTGGCGCTTGCCGCGCAGGGGCAAAAAGTGCCGTACAGTTTCAACCGCAAGGAAACCAAAGACCACGGCGAAGGCGGCAACATCGTCGGCGCGCCGCTCAAAGGCCGGGTGCTCATCATCGACGACGTGATCTCGGCAGGTACCTCAGTGCGCGAATCGGTCGAGCTGATTCGCAGCCAGGGTGCGACGCCCGCCGGTGTGGTGATTGCGCTCGACCGCATGGAACGCGGCCAGGGTGAACTGTCGGCGGTGCAGGAGGTGCAGATGCAGTACGCCATCCCGGTATTTGCCATCGCCAATCTTGACGATCTGGTGGCCTATCTGCAAACGCATGAAAACATGGAACAGAATTTGCGAGAGGTAGCGGGTTACCGTGTGGCTTACGGGGTTAGCTGAGAGAGAATAATGCGATTTTTGG
This sequence comes from Betaproteobacteria bacterium, assembly GCA_003455595.1. Taxonomy (GTDB): domain Bacteria; phylum Pseudomonadota; class Gammaproteobacteria; order Burkholderiales; family Sulfuriferulaceae; genus Sulfuriferula. The sequence goes on along the minus strand of DMQT01000229.1, from coordinate 13,511 downwards.
TCATGTTGGCGTTGCTGGCGAGCGCGCTGCCCGCCCAGGCAATGATGTATAAATGGGTCGATGCCCATGGCAAGACCCATTACAGCGACACCTTGCCGCCACAGGCGCTGGGGCGCGGCAACGTCGAACTGGACAAACAAGGCCTGGCCATCAAGCGCAATGACGGCGCGCTGACCGCAGAACAGCGTCAGCAGCAGGCGCAGGCGCAGGCGCGCAAGACGCAGGAAGATTTTGCGCTGACCGAGCGCAAGCGCCGCGACTCTGCATTATTGAATACGTATACCTCACCCGCCGAGATCGATCTGGCGCGCGACCGCAACATGGAGCAGGCGCGACTCATCATTAAATCCAACGATGCGCGGCTGATATCGCTGCGCGCGACACGGGCACAGCTGGCGCAGCAAATTGCCGGCATCACGCGCAATCAGAAACCCCCGCCTGCGCATCTGACCCAGGCGCGCGACGCCAACGCGGCAGAAATCGCCCGGCTGGAGCAGCTCCAGGCGCAAAAAAACAAGGAAATGGATGAAACGCGCGCAAAATTCGATGCCGACAAAGCGCGCTATATCGAGCTGACGCAGGGCGCCCGCCCACAGTAGACAGGCTACGGAGTCACCCTGCCAGTTTGCGCTTCAAGATGTCGTTCAACTGCTGCGGGTTGGCCTTGCCTTGCATGGCTTTCATCGCCTGACCGACAAAAAAGCCGAACATCTTTTCCTTGCCGCTGCGGTATTCGGCGAGCTGATTCGGGTTGGCGGCGAGAATGGTGTCGACAATGGCTTCGATCGCGCCGTTGTCGGACACCTGTTTCAAACCCCGCGCGTCGATGATTGCGTCCACCTCGGCTTCACCCTGCCAGAGCGCTTCGAATACCTCTTTGGCAAGTTTGCCGGATAAGGTGCCGTCGCTGATGCGTTGAATCAACAGCGCCAGTTGCGCGCTGGAGACCGGGCTATGGGCGATGTCGATTTCATGCCGATTGAGCGCGGCGGACAGGTCGCCCATCACCCAGTTGGCCGCGAGCTTGCCTTGGCCGCAGGTTTTCGCTGTGGCTTCGAAATAGTCCGCAAGCGCGCGCGAACCGGTCAGCACGGCTGCGTCGTAGGCCGACACGCCGTAGTCGCTCTGGAACCGTACCTGCATCGCAGCCGGCAGTTCCGGCAGCGCGGCGCGCACCGCTTCGATCCAGTCCTCGTCGAGCTTCACTGGCAACAGATCCGGATCGGGGAAATAGCGATAATCGTGCGCGTCTTCCTTGCTGCGCATCATGCGCGTCTCGCCGCTGTCGGGGTCGAACAATACCGTGGCCTGCTCGATGCGACCGCCGTCTTCCAGCTTCTCGATCTGCCAGCGCACCTCAAAGTCGATCGCCTGTTGCAAAAAGCGGAACGAGTTGAGGTTCTTGATTTCGCGGCGGGTGCCGTACTCGGCCTGCCCGAACGGGCGCACCGAGACGTTGGCGTCGACGCGGAAGCTGCCTTCCTGCATGTTGCCGTCGCAAATGCCGATCCAGGTTACCAGCGTATGCAGCGCCCGCGCGTAGGCCACCGCTTCGGCGCTGGAGCGCATGTCCGGCTCGGAGACAATCTCCAGCAGCGGCGTACCGGCGCGATTGAGGTCGATGCCGGTCATGCCCTGAAAGGCTTCGTGCAGCGACTTGCCAGCGTCTTCTTCCATATGCGCCCGGGTCAGCTGGACGGTTTTTTCCACCCCGTCAACGACGATCTTGAGCACGCCACCCTCGACGATCGGCTTGGCCAACTGGCTGATCTGGTAGCCCTTNNGGTAGCCCTTGGGCAGGTCGGGGTAGAAATAGTTTTTACGGTCGAACACATTGATGCGGTTGAGCGTGGCACCAATCGCCAGCGCAAACTTGATCGCGCACTCGACGGCGGCTTTATTCAGCACCGGCAACACGCCGGGCAGCGCGATATCGACCGCGCTGGCCTGGGTGTTGGGCGCGGCACCGAACGCGGTGCTGCTGCCGGAAAAGATTTTCGACTGGGTGGCGAGCTGGGTGTGGACTTCCAGTCCGATAACGGTCTCCCACTTCATTTCAAAACCTCCGGCATGCGTGTATGCCAGTCTGTTGCGCGTTGATATTGATGGGCAACGCCGAGCATTTTTGCTTCGGCAAAGTAGTTGCCGATGATCTGCAAGCCCACCGGGCGGCCATTGGCGCCAAAGCCGCACGGCACCGACATGCCCGGCAAACCGGCCAGGTTGACGGCGATGGTATAGATGTCGGACAGATACATCGCCACCGGGTCGTCGGCTTTTTCGCCGAAGTTGAACGCGGTGCTGGGTGTGGTCGGCCCCATGATGACGTCGCAGGACTGGAATGCGGCGTCGAAATCCTGCGCAATCAGGCGGCGGATTTTTTGTGCCTGCAGGTAATAGGCGTCGTAATAGCCGTGACTCAATACATAGCTGCCGATCATGATGCGGCGTTTGACCTCGGCACCGAAGCCTTGAGCGCGGCTTTTTTCGTACATATCGACCAGGCTGCTGTATTCCGGTGCGCGGTAGCCGTAACGCACGCCGTCGAAGCGCGACAGGTTGCTGGAGGCCTCGGCCGGCGCAAGCACGTAATACACCGGGATCGACAACTGCGTATTCGGCAGCGAAATATCCACTGTGGTGGCGCCCAGCTTGCGGTATTCGGCCAGCGCGGCTTCGACGGCGGCGGCGACGTCGGCGCTCAGGCCGTCGGCAAAGTATTCACGCGGCAGACCGATGCGTAGCCCGGCCAGCGGCTGTTTGAGGTCGCGCGTGTAGTCTTCGGCCGGGCGCTCCAGGCTGGTCGAATCGCGCGCGTCGAAGCCCGCCATCACGTTCATCAGCAGCGCGCAGTCTTCGGCAGATTTCGCCATCGGTCCGGCCTGATCGAGGCTGGAAGCGAAGGCGATCATGCCGTAACGCGACACCACACCGTAGGTCGGCTTGAGTCCGGTAATGCCGGTCAGCGCGGCGGGCTGGCGGATCGAGCCGCCGGTGTC
>DMQT01000229.1:10122-10327 GCA_003455595.1 Betaproteobacteria bacterium | reverse complement strand
GCTGGCGGATCGAGCCGCCGGTATCGGTGCCGGTGGCGGCAGGCGCCAGACGCGCCGCAACCGCTGCGGCCGAACCACCCGACGAGCCGCCCGGCACTGCGGCGTGATCCCACGGGTTTTTCACCGCGCCGAAATACGAGGTTTCATTGCTCGACCCCATGGCGAATTCGTCCATGTTGGTCTTGCCCAGGCTGACCATGCCCGC
>DMQT01000229.1:0-10078 GCA_003455595.1 Betaproteobacteria bacterium | reverse complement strand
GGGCCGGCCTGACCGGCGGCGCGGCAGGCGTCGGCGGCGCGCGCTTCATCCAGGCTGCGCTCGGTATCCAGACTGATGAAGGCGTTGAGCGTCGCGTTATGCGCTTTGATGCGCGACAAGTAGGTTTGCGTCAGCTCGACGCTGGAAATCTGCTTGTCCGCCAGCAGGGCGGCGAGGTGTTTCAGGCTGGCGTTGATCATTATTCGATCACCTGCGGAACGAGGTAGAGCCCCGCTTCGACTTGCGGCGCAATAGCCTGGAACTTTTCGCGCTGGTCGGTTTCTGTCACCACGTCAGCGCGCAGGCGCTGGTAGACGTCCTGCGCGTGTGACATGGGTTCAACACCGCGGGTATCGACCGCCTGCATCTGTTCGATCAGGCTGAAAATACCGTTGAGTTGCTGTTGGTAGCTGGCGGCCTCGCTATCGCTGACGGCGATGCGGGCGAGCATGGCGACGCGCTTAACGTCTTGCAGGCTGAGGGGCATGGCACACAAATCTTCACTGGAAACAAGCCTGTTAGGGTATCATATACGGTTTAGCCAAGGCTATTTTTGGCGTGTTTCATGGTGAGTGTTCTGTCATGATCCGCGGTGGCTAATTCGGCTTCGAATCCAGGTTTCATTATCTAAGCGAAAACATACTATGTTCGGATTTTTACGCGGTTATTTTTCTACCGATCTGGCGATTGACCTTGGCACCGCCAACACGCTGATTTACGTGCGCGGTAAAGGCATCGTGCTGGACGAGCCGTCGGTGGTGGCGATTCGCCAGGACGGCGAAAGCAGCAAGAAAACCATCCAGGCGGTGGGGCTGGACGCCAAGCTGATGTTGGGGCGCACGCCCGGCAACATCACCACCATCCGGCCGATGAAGGATGGCGTGATCGCCAACTTCACCTTCACCGAGCAGATGCTCAAGTATTTCATCAAGAAAATTCACGATACACGCATGTTCCACCCCAGCCCGCGCATCATCATCTGCGTGCCGTGCGGCTCGACCCAGGTGGAGCGGCGTGCGATCCGCGAATCGGCCATCGGTGCCGGGGCGCGTCAGGTCTACCTGATCGAGGAGCCGATGGCGGCGGCGATTGGTGCTGGTTTGCCGGTGGCCGAAGCGACCGGCTCAATGGTGGTGGATATCGGCGGCGGCACCACTGAAGTCGGCGTGATCTCGCTGGGTGGCATTGTCTACGCCAATTCGGTGCGCGTCGGCGGCGACAAATTCGACGAAGCTATCATCAATTACATCCGCCGCAATTACGGCATGCTGATCGGCGAGGCAACTGCCGAAAACATCAAAAAAGGCATCGGCTCGGCTTTCCCCGGCTCGGCAGTGCAGGAAATGGAAGTCAAAGGCCGCAATCTGGCCGAAGGCATTCCACGCAGCTTCACCATCTCCAGCAACGAAATCCTCGAAGCCCTGACCGATCCGCTCAACGCGATTGTCAGTGCGGTGAAATCGGCGCTTGAGCAAACCCCGCCTGAGCTGGGCGCCGACATTGCCGAAAAAGGCATGGTGCTAACCGGCGGCGGTGCGTTGCTGCGCGACCTCGACCGTTTGCTGATGGAAGAAACCGGCCTGCCGGTGATCGTCGCCGACGACCCGCTCACCTGCGTGGTGCGCGGCTCCGGGCGCGCGCTGGAAGAAATGGACAAACTTGCCAACGTGTTTGCCAGCGATTCCTGATGCCTGAAGCCGCTGCCGCGTCGCTTACAGACCGTTAATTCATCCACACTTCATGCCCAGCTCAGTTGCCCAGTCGCCACTGTTTCCGCGTGGTCCGGGGCTGGGTGCGCGGCTGGCCATTTACCTGCTGATTAGCGTCGCGCTGATTGTAGTGGACGTGCGCTACCGGGTGCTGGACAGTGCGCGTGCAGTGGCTGCCACCGCCTTGTTGCCGTTGCAGCAGGCGGCGCAAAGTCCGCTCGCCCTGTATCGCCAGGTGAGCGGATTTTTCGTTCAACATGCCGATATGCAGCAGGAAAATGCGCAACTGCAGCAGCGACAGCTGGCCTTTGCGGCGGCATTGTTGCGCTACCGCGATCTGGAGCAAGAAAATCTGCGCTTGCGAAAACTGCTCGGCGCGCAAGCCCGTACCCCGCTCAAAACCCGCTTGGCCAGCGTCGTGCAAATGCCGCGCGATCCCTATAGCCGTACCCTGACAATCGACTTGGGCAGCGCCCAGGGCGTGCGCGCGGGTGAGCCGGTCATCGACGAACTCGGTTTGCTCGGCCAGGTGACACGTGTCTACCCGTATAGCAGCGAAGTCACGCTGATCACCAACCAGGATCAGCCGGTGCCGGTGATGGTGCAGCGCAACGGCTTGCGCGCGGTGGTGTTCGGGCGGGGCGACGATGGCGTGGTGGACGTGCGCTATCTGCCGCACAGTGCCGACATCAAGGTGGGCGACACGCTGGTCACTTCAGGTATTGACGGGGTCTATCCGCAGGGTTTGCCGGTGGCGCGTGTGGTGAGTCTCGACCGCAGCGCGAATCATGCCTTCATGCAGGTCAAGTGCGTGCCGCTGGGTGGGGTGGACCGCTACCATCAAGTGCTGGTAGTGGAAAACGTGGCGCTGCCGGTATCGCCCGCGCCGGTGCCGGCGGCATCCCGGCCCGCACCCCACAAGGCAGTCAAACGATGAAATCGCTCGCACCGCAAGGCCCGGCCATTCCCGTCGCCACCAGCATCTGGTGGATCATCGTCAGTCTGCTGCTGGGTTTGATGTTTAACCTGCTGCCGTGGGGCGAAGCGGCGCAGTGGTGGCGGCCGGATTTTGTGCTGGTGGTCGGGCTGTTCTGGGTGGTGCATCAGCCGCACCGGGTCGGTCTGGGCGTCATGTGGAGTCTCGGGCTGCTGACCGACATGGTCGACGGCGGCATGCTCGGCCAGCACGCTATCGGCTATGCGCTGGCGGCGGTGGGTGCGTTATTGTTGCAGCGCCGCCTGCTCAAATTCAATGCCTGGCAACAGGCCTTGCAGATCTTGCCGCTGTTATTGCTGGAAAAGCTCGCCAATGTGCTGACGGCCACATTTGCCGGACACGCCTTTACCGATGCCCGCTATTTGTTATCAGTGTTGAGTGGGGCGTTGCTGTGGATACCGGTGGCGCTGCTGTTGCAACGTGCGCGTGGGTCGTCGGGTAACACTGATTCGGCATGAACTCGCGCACCGAGATACGTAACTATCGCGTCGAGCTGGCCGGGTTTCGTCGCCGCGTGGTAGTGGCGGCAGGGTTTGTAGTTGTGATGTTTCTGCTGTTGTTGAGTCGCTTCGTTTACGTGCAGGTGCTGCAATACCAGCACTATCACACGCTGGCGGAAAACAACCGCATTTCGCTGGTGCCCACGCCGCCTAACCGTGGCCTGATACTGGATCGCAATGGTGTGGTGCTGGCGCATAACTATTCCGCCTATACGCTGGAAATCACCCCGAGCAAGACCGGCAATCTGGACGCCACGCTGGACGCCCTGAGCCAGATCGTCGAAGTCACCCCCGGCCAACGCAAGCGCTTTGCCAAGTTGATGGCAGAAAGCCGCAATTTCGAGACGCTGCCCTTGCGTGCCCACCTGTCCGACGAGGAAGTCGCCCGGCTGGCGGCCAACCGCTACCGTCTGCCGGGCGTGGAAGTGCGGGCGCGGCTGTTTCGTCAATATCCCCTGCAGGCATCTGCATCGCACCTGTTGGGCTATATCGGCCGCATCAACGACAAGGATGTCGAGCGTCTGCAGGCGGCGGGCGTGTACGACAATTACCGCGGCTCGGATCACATCGGCAAGGTAGGCATCGAACAGAGTTACGAGCGCGAGCTGCACGGCGTGACCGGTGCCGAGCAAGTTGAAACCGACGCCGGCGGACACGCCGGACGCGTGCTGGCGCGCACCCCGCCGGTATCGGGCAATAGCCTGGTGCTGTATCTGGATAGCAAATTACAGGCGATTGCCGAACAGGCGTTTGGCCATTATCGTGGCGCATTGGTGGCGATCGATCCGCGCACCGGCGGCGTGCTGGCGTTTGTGAGCCAGCCCGGTTATGACCCCAACCTGTTTGTCGATGGTATCGACACCGCCAGCTGGAACGAGCTGAACAACTCGCCCGACCGCCCGCTACTCAACCGTGCGCTGCGCGGCAGCTACCCGGAAGGCTCCACGCTCAAGCCGTTCATTGCGCTGGCCGGGTTGAGTTACGGTGTACGCAAACCGTCTGACAGCATCCTCGACCCGGGCTATTTCGCGCTGCCCAACAGCAGTCACCACTACCGCGACTGGAAAGCCGGTGGTCACGGTACGGTGGATATGCACAAGGCCATCGTGCAGTCCTGCGATACCTATTTCTATCGCCTGGCCAACGACCTCGGCATCGACCGCATGCACGCTTATCTGGGGCAGTTCGGCTTCGGCGAGAAAACCGGCATCGACATGGACGGCGAGTCGTCCGGCGTGCTACCGTCACGCGAATGGAAGGCCAAGCGCTCGAAAATGCCCTGGTTTCCCGGTGAAACGGTGATCGCCGGTATTGGCCAGGGCTACAACCTGGCGACGCCGCTGCAACTGGCGGTCGCTACCGCTGCGCTGGCCAACGGCGGCACGGTGTACAAGCCGCAACTGGTGCAGGCCATTATCGACAGCCGCACCGGCAAACGTACCGCGCTGCCACCGCAGATCGAGCGCCGCATCAGCATCAGCCCGGCCGACTTCGACGCTGTCAGGGCCGCCATGGAGGACGTGACCCACCCCGGCGGTACCGCCTCGGTGGCCAATGCCGGGGTGGGTTATCGCGTCGCCGCCAAGACCGGCACCGCGCAGGTGGTGGGCATCAAGCAGGGTGCCAAATACGATGCCAAGCGGATGCTGGAAATCCACCGCGATCACGCGGTCTATATCGCTTTTGCCCCGGCTGAAGCGCCGACCATCGCCGTCGCCGTGCTGGTGGAAAACGGCAGCCACGGCGGTACCACGGCAGCGCCGATTGCACGTGCGGTGATGGATTATTACCTGCTCGGCAAGCTGCCCAAGGCGGCGATTGTGCCGGTTGCGCCCGCTACAGGAGATGCACATGCGGATTAAACGCTGGAGCTTGCAGGTGCTGGCGCATATCGACCTGCCCTTATTGCTGTTATTGCTGGCGCTGATGGGCATGAGCCTGTTTGTGCAATACAGCGCATCGGGGCAAAGCGATGCGCGCCTGCTGAGCCACGGTTTGAACATGCTGGTGGCCTTGAGCGTGATGGTGGTGGTGGCGAATATACCGCCGCAATACCTGCTGAGTCTGGCGTTGCCGCTGTACGCCGTGGGGGTGGTGTTGCTGCTCGGCGTCGCCACGGTGGGTGAAGTGGTCAACGGTTCACGCCGCTGGCTCAATCTCGGCGTCACCCGCATCCAGCCGTCGGAGATCATGAAAATCGCCATGCCGCTGATGCTGGCCTGGTATTTTCATCGCCATGAAGCCATGCTGCGGCTGAAGGATTACGGTGTGGCCGCGCTGTTGCTGATCGTGCCGGTGGCGCTGGTGGCGAAGCAGCCAGACCTGGGCACCGCGCTGCTGATTTCGGCGTCGGGTTTTTACGTGCTGTTTTTCGCCGGGCTACCCTGGCGTATCATGCTGGGGATGGCGGTCGTCGCTGGCGCCAGCTTGCCGCTGGTGTGGCACTTCATGCACGATTACCAGCAAAAGCGCGTGCTCACCTTGATCGACCCGACGCAGGACCCGCTCGGCGCCGGCTACCACATCATCCAGTCCACCATCGCGATGGGCTCGGGCGGCAGCTTTGGCAAAGGCTGGCTGCATGGCACGCAGACGCACCTCGACTTTTTGCCGGAGCGCACCACTGATTTCGTATTTGCGGTGTTTGGCGAGGAATTTGGCCTGCTGGGCAATGTGCTGTTGCTGACCTTATTCCTGGCCATTATCGCGCGCGGCCTGATGATCGCCGCCAGCGCGCCTACCTTGTTTGCCCGGCTCATGGCGGGCAGCCTGACACTGGCGTTTTTCACCTACGCCTTCGTCAACATGGGCATGGTGAGCGGCATTCTGCCGGTGGTCGGCGTGCCGCTGCCGCTGGTCAGTTACGGCGGCACGGCGATGGTTACTGTGATGCTGGGATTCGGCATCCTTATGAGTGTGAAAACCCACCGGAAACTACTTAAATCATGAAAATTCAACTGTTATTCATCGCTGCGGTACTGACCCTGGCGGGCTGTGCCGGGCAACCGCAACGCAGCACCCCACCCGCAGCCAAAGCCCCTGCTGCCAGCCAGCAAAGCAGTGCCAAGCCGGGCGGCTATTATCTCGATGACGGCCCGGGTGCCAATCCGCCGCCCAATCTGGATGCGATACCCGATGCGGTGCCCAGGGCCGAGGCGCTGAATAAATACGCCAATCGCACCTATACCGCACTGGGGCAGGAATACACGCCGCAGGTCAATGGCAAGCCATACAAGGCCACCGGGCTGGCATCGTGGTATGGGCGCCGGTTTCACGGCAAAAAAACCGCCTCGGGCGAACTTTACGACATGTACGCAATGACCGCCGCACATCCCACCTTGCCGATCCCCAGCTACGCCCGCGTGACGTCGCTGGACAGCGGTAAATCGGTGGTGGTGCGCATCAACGATCGCGGGCCGTTCCACAGTAAACGCATCATCGACCTGTCATACACGGCAGCGGCCAAACTCGGCATCGTGCAGGGTGGGAGCGGGCAGGTTGAGGTTGTCGGCATCACCGCACACGACGTCGCACAAAACCGCGACCCCACGGATACCCCTGGTACCTATCTGCAACTGGCTAGTTTCAGCAGCCGCACCAATGCCGAAAAAGAGTTGGCACGCGCTGCCACCCGGCTCGACCGGGATAGCTCGGCGTTGGTGATCCTGGCGCAAAATGACAGGTATCGCGTGGCGCTCGGGCCGTATGCCGACAGCGCCAGCGCCGATGCGGCAGCGCAGGAAGTACAGAAACGCCTGAACCTCAAACCGGTGCGCATGCAGCGTTAACCGTCAATTCTTGCCCTTGTAGATGTGAATGGATTTATGAAAAAGTTAGTTGCCCTGATGTTGTTGTGCGTGTCGTTTGTAGCCGCTGCGGTGGAACTGCCGATGGCGCCGCCACCCGAGCTGGCTGCCAAGGCCTGGTTGCTGCTGGACGTGCAGAGCGGCCAGGTGCTGGTGGAAAAAAATGCCGATCAGCGCATCGAACCCGCCTCGCTGACCAAACTGATGAGCGCCTACCTCGACTTTGCTGCGATTCGCGCCGGGCGGCTCAAGCTCACCGATAGCGTGCCGGTTTCCGAACACGCCTGGAAAACCGAAGGTTCACGCATGTTTATCGAGCCCAACAAGCCGGTCACGGTGGATGAGCTGCTGCGCGGCATGATCGTGCAATCCGGCAACGACGCCACCATCGCGCTGGCTGAACAGGTGGGCGGCAGCGAGGCGGGTTTTGCCGTGATGATGAACCAGCAAGCGCAGCGGCTCGGCATGACCAACAGCCATTTCGTCAACGCCACTGGCCTGCCGGATCCACAGCACTACACCACGGCACGCGATCTGGCCAGACTGGCAGCGGCCATCGTGCGTGATTTCCCCGAGTTCTATCCGCTCTATTCGATCAAGGAATACCGCTACAACAACATCGCTCAGCCCAACCGCAACCGCCTGCTGTGGAGCGATCCGAGCGTCGATGGCATAAAAACCGGCCACACCGAATCGGCAGGCTACTGCCTGATCGCCTCGGGCAAGCGCGACAATCGCCGCCTGCTGTCGGTGGTGCTGGGCACCGTCGCTGATTCGGTGCGCGCGATGGAAAGCCAGCGCCTGCTCAATTACGGTTTCCAGTTTTACGATACCGTGAAGCTGTATGGCAAAAACCAGACCGTGACCAGCCTGAAAGTCTGGAAAGGATCGTCCAGCACCGTCAAAGCCGGTTTCACCCGCGACATCTACATCAGCCTGCCGCGCGGCCAGGGCAAGGGCATCAAGGCTACCCTCACCACGCGCCAGCCGTTGCTGGCACCGCTGGTCGTGGGCCAGCAGGTCGGCACTGTGGCGCTTACACTCAACGGCAAGCCGCTAGGCCAATACCCGGTGCTGGCGCTGGACAGCGTTGGCATTGCCAATATCTTCGGCCGCGCTTGGGATAGCCTGCTGCTGTGGTTCAAGTAAGGAGCGCAAGATGAATCCTGAAGACAGCCTGATTGAATACCCGAGTGATTTTCCGATCAAAATCATGGGTGCCACGCATCCGGAATTTGTCGAGATTATCGGCGCGGTAGTGTTGCAGCACGCGCCGGATTTCGACCTGGCGTGTATGGAAATCCGTCCTAGCAGTGGTGGCAACTACACCAGCCTGACCTGCACCGTGCGCGCCACCTCGCGTGAGCAGCTCGACAATCTCTACCTCGCGCTGACCGGCCACCCGATGGTCAAGCTGGTGCTGTAAGCCGGTGGCGCCGCTGATACGCAGCCTTGGGCTGGTGGTGTATGAGCCGACCTGGCGCGCCATGCAGGCTTTCACCGCGCAGCGCGACGCCGCCACGCCGGACGAAATCTGGCTGCTGCAACACCCGCCCATCTTCACCCTGGGGCAGGCGGGCAAGACCGAGCACCTGCTGCATCACAGCGACATACCGCTGCTCAACATCGACCGGGGCGGCCAGATTACCTACCATGCGCCCGGCCAGCTGGTGGTGTATCTGCTGATCGACCTGAAGCGGCGCAATCTCAGCGTGCGCGAACTGGTCAGTCGCATGGAGCAGGCGGTGATCGACCTGCTCGATACGTTGGGTGTCGTTGCGCAACGCCGCGCCGATGCGCCCGGCGTCTATGTGCAAGCCGCGAAAATCGCTGCGCTTGGATTGCGCATCAAGCACGGCTGCAGCTATCATGGCCTGGCCCTGAATGTGGAGATGGATTTGACGCCGTTTGGGTTGATCAACCCCTGCGGTTACGCGGGGCTGGCCGTGACGCAGACGCGTGACCTGGGCATCACCGCCAGCCTGGGCGAACTGGAACAGGCGCTAAGCCAGCGCCTGAGTGCAGCACTGGACTGATTTTTTTCACTTGAAGATGATAATAGTTCTTGTTACTATTCAAGCTTAATTCTTCAGTGTGGAAACCAACATCATGCGTAAAACCGCTTATTTGTTCGCCATCGCCGGTCTGACGCTCACCAGTCAAGCGTGGGCCGGGCCGCAATGCACGACCGAGCCAAAAACAAAATGGCAGGATGCCAAGGCGTTTGAGGCCGAGCTTGCCAAAACCTACAGCATCAAAAAATTCAAGACCACCAGCGGCCATTGTTATGAGATCTACGGTCGTGACCAGCAGGGTAAAAAGGTCGAAATTTACTTCAATCCGGTTGACGGCAAAATCGTCAAACAGGAACGCGAGTAATCCGGCCTCCCGCGCAGCCCCGCATGATACGCAGCCACCCGCCTGCGCCGACGCGGCGGGTCAAGGCCATCGACCTGCCGGTGCGCCTGTTTCACTGGCTGATGGTACTGAGCTTCAGTCTTGCCTACCTGCTGGCCGACAGCAACCGCGACCTGCACCAATGGCTGGGCTACGGCCTGGCGGTGTTGCTGGCATTGCGGCTGGTTTGGGGTCTGCTCGGCAGCCGCAATGCGCGCTTCGCCATGCTATTCAACAGCGTGCGCTCGTTGCCGCGCTACCTGCGCCAGATGATGCGCCGCGACGAGGGCTATTCGCTGACCTATAACCCGCTCGGCGCCTTGATGATCGTGCTGATGTTGCTGACGCTGGCCGGCATCGCGCTGACCGGCCATCTGCTCACCACCGATGCCTATTGGGGCGACGACACCATGTCGGATCTGCATACGCCGCTGATTAACGGCATGCTGGCATGGATTGCCCTGCACCTGTTCGGCGTGCTGTACGCCAGCCTGCGCCAGCGCCAGAACCTCGCGCGCGCCATGGTCGACGGGTACAAGCGCGTAGACTGAGTGTTGAAGTGAGTCGGGTACAATGGCGTACTGACTAAACGAGACACTTCATGGCTGACATCAAACTGCACAAGGGCGAGGCCAAAACCGCGCGCATCCCGATCAAGATCGTGCCGCA
>DMQT01000065.1:7873-12674 GCA_003455595.1 Betaproteobacteria bacterium | reverse complement strand
ACGCAATTCGGTCAGAGTCATGGGAAAGAGTGTAACCCAAACCAAGCGAGCATCGAACAGGCGCAGTCCTAGCCGCGTCCTGACCGCAAGGATGGGTCTAAACAGCAATCAGTTCGGATTCGGCGGCTATCTGCTGGCAACCACACCTTTGGGACGGACGGGCTACGATCAGTAGTCAAGCGAGTGAAGGTTTCCGGCAATGGCACCCGCTTGCGCAAGAGAATAGGCGGCTGGCCATAATGCGAAAAGACGCGTACAGGTTGGACATGGTCAGAGTCTCCAAATGGATCTTAATGAGCGAAAGTAGTGTGGCCGACACTTGCCGGCCGCATGTCCTGTTTATAAAGGACGATGAATCTTACTGGTCATCACCCAGCATTCAGTCAGCAAGCTTGGAGGCCAAGACTGCAACGCGACCGCTGTCAGCGCCGACGGCTTTCGCCAGTCGCATGCCGTAATCTGCGTCAGCTTTGTAGAAGTGTGACAACATCGTGTACTGAATTTCGGCGTTGGTCACGTCCTTCAAATCTCCCGACAAGTTACTGATCAGGTTCTTTTGCTCCTGGCTGGACAGAGAACGATAGAATTCGCCGGCCTGCCGGAAGTTCTGGGTCTTCTGGATAGCCACTTGCTGTGTCGTTCCGGTCAACGGCAAATTGACTGTACTTGTAGGTACGATCATCGCTGTTACCCCCCCACCCGACTCGGCTGGTAATTGACGTTAGAGGTCGTGAGGCCGGAATTCGCCGCACCGTCCTGGTTGTTGTTGACGACGGCGACTTTCGGATGGTTGATCGGGAGCTGCAGAACATTGGTGCCGACACGGTAGAGTTGGGTATCAGCGTAGGAGAACATCCGGCCTTGTAGCCGGCGATATTCCGATGGCTCGATCCCCGGAACCAAGTTCGCTGGCGCAAATGCGCTTTGCTCGGTTTCCTGGAACACATTGCCCGGGTTTTTATTCAGGGTTAGCGTGCCGATTTTGCACTCTGGCACACCCGGCCAGATTTTCGTGGCATCGAGCGGGTTAAAATCGAAACTGGCGAGCTGTTCCGGCTTGAGAACACCTAGACGTAGAGATCCCGCTTCGGACAATCACTGCGGTTGATAGCGCCTCCCAGATCACGGGTCAGGTGGTTGAAGTCTTTACCCTGAACCTGTTCGGCTTGCCTGGCATCGAGATTTTTCTGGCCTTGACAAGTGAAGGCCGGGTGCGTAGCTCGGCGACATCGCGCTTGCCGTGTGGCATCCCAGCCTGCTGGAAATTGCTGGACTGAATCAGCGCGTCTTGATCTCGCCGCGCGCGAGGCTTTCGACCGAGTTTCCGAAGGCATCGGTGGCCGTCATGTCGGCTCCGCGTTTTTCCAGTTCGGCGAGGATTTCTTTACGCCCAAACAGCGCGGCGAGCATAGCCGGGGTTTGTCCGGCAAGGTTGCGGGCGTCGGTGCCACAGGGCGCCCCGATCAGGCGCAATGCGGCGCGGGTTTCGCCTTTGAAGATCGCGCCCAAGAGCGCGGTGTTGCCGCGCTTGTCCTGTGCGCAGGCATCAGCCCCGGCGGCGAGGAGTTGTTCGACGACGGCAAGCTGGCCGTTGTAGGCGGCGACCATGAGCGGGCTGTGGCTGGCGGCATTGCGCGCTTCGAGGATGCCGCGATTGGCATGCAGATAATCGGGCGCTAGAAAGAGCGCGACGACTTCGGTTTCGCCGCGTTCGGCGGCTTCCAACAAACGGACTTCGAGTTGCTGGCGCACGGCTGCAGGGTCGGTTTCGGCGGCGAAGGGCGTGCGGACGAGCGTAACGAGCAGGACAGCCCACAGAGCGAACAGCTTGAATACAAATTTCATAACGATCCTTTCGTGTCTGAGCTGCGCCGTAGGGCGCGAATGCGGGAGCGACGTATCGAGTCGGGTGGCTCAAGCCAGCCGGAGAGTGACGCCAGCTTTTTCGAATCGGGACCAGCTCCGATTCGAAAAAGCCCTGCCCGGGCGGGCAGGGCCCGCAGCGATTACTTGTCGCTGAGTTCGGCAGCCATCGCCTTCACTTTAGAGAGGTTGCCTTTGACGCTGGAAGCTAGGGCTGACCCCAATGCTGTTCACTTAACAATCACCGGTGTCCAATCCTGGCGGATATTCATAATTTCATCGCCCTTGCGCGGCGGATGTTGCTTGGTTCGTCGCTTGACCACGCGAGGATTTGATCGTCCTCTTGGGCTGCTCAGCCTGCCACTGGCTGCGGCTTTAATCAATACCAACCACCACTTCTGGAAGTCCTCTGGGGGGAACGGCGCCGCTGTCTGGAAGTTTGCGGCGGATCAATGACAGGCTGTGTTTGAAGCTGAGCGTATCAGGCGTTCGCTGGCGTGAGAGCGCTGCCTCCAGCATCAGTTTGCGCACCACATGGTGGGCTAACAACAACCCCCAGAACTCCTGGCGCACCAACTCTGGCGTTTTGCTACGCAGCACAATGTCCGCGCCTTTGAGCGTGGTCTTGATTTCGGCAAATGCGGTCTCGATGCTCCATCGCTCATGGTAGAGCGCGGCCAGCTCATCGGCCGGATAGCGTTCGACATCCAGCAAGGTGGTTATCAGCCGATACACTGGCTCGGCGTCGCTCACGCCGGGCAAATGATAATCAATGACGCGTACAGTCATCGCGGGTGCGGTTGGGTCGCGCATCTTCTTGAGGGTTGCCGGTGCCGGGCTGATTTGACTCAAATACGAACCATCCCTGAACCGC
The DNA here is from genome assembly GCA_003455595.1 of Betaproteobacteria bacterium. Lineage (GTDB taxonomy): Bacteria > Pseudomonadota > Gammaproteobacteria > Burkholderiales > Sulfuriferulaceae > Sulfuriferula. The sequence goes on along the minus strand of DMQT01000065.1, from coordinate 9,937 downwards.
TCAAGTACGGGCAGCTTTCTATTCTTGATGATGCGCCAGAGTAATTGTGCGCCGGTTTGACTGGCCGCCTGCCACAGCGGGTATCCTGAGAAGCCGCGATCCGCCAGACACAACATGCCCGGTTTGAGGTTCTGTAGCGCAAGGTGCGCCAAGCTCACTTCCGAATCTTTGTAGCCGCCCAGCGCCACGCCGAAGAGGGCGTGGGTGCCGTTCTCCAGCAGTCCCACACAGCGAATTTGCGGGTAGCCCGTTTGCCCTTGCCCGCTGCCAGGCACGCCGAATGCTTCCCGGTTGCCGACCTCATCGGCCACTTCCAGCGTCGTGCCATCGATGCTCACGATCCTCAAGCCGCGATAAAAAGCGCACGCCGACTGAGGTTGCGCCAAAGGGGTCAAAGCCTGCTCGGCAAGGTAATGCATGACGTCGGCACCCAAGCGGGTACGGGCTGCGCTGATAGCCGATTTGCCGACTTCGCGGCGGATGGCCGCATCACCCAGGTAATCCATGCCTTCGGTGACGACGCGCAGGACTTCTTCGGTGTTCACGCCACGATAGAGGGAGAGCGCCATGACGTAATAAGCGATGGCATGTGCGGGTAGGTCTCGTTGCCGCTTGCTGTGGCGATTGTGTGCGGTGAGCGCTTCATCAACCAGTGAGGGCGGAACCAGACGGGAGAGAAGTCCCACGCTCAAATAGTCGGAAATACGAACCTGCCCTGTCAGTGCTGCAGCTTTCCCCGCCATGATTCGCCCTCGGTATGATCTGCGTACCGGGGTAGTGTAATACGAGTCATGCTAAGTGAACAGCATTGGGTCTGTCCCTTATTTATTCTAATGTTCTGCTAAAGAGTTAACGAATGAAGCTAAGGGGCTACGCGCTTTTGCGCAGCCCCCCCTTGAGCGTAGGGTTGGGCCTATGTGCCACGGCGTTTTTCCCTTCTTTCTTTGGCAAGGCGAAGGCGTTCTGGTTCGGTGTAAAGTCGCTCGAGCATGACGACTGTGAAGTCCAGAAGATCATTAGCATCTCCCTGATTTAGTGAGCCCTCATGAGCGCCATCATTCCCATCGTCTTTGATACAGGAGGAGAGCTCACGCAATGCCTCTGGCAGTAGATTATGATCAAATAACCACGACAACCGTAACCCCAAACTTCGCCGGATTTTTGAATTGAGCCCGTCACCATCCGCTTCGGGAAGCATCGAGTTAGCAGCAAGATCGACGCAAAGGCGAAACATGGTTCCAGCGGCATTGAAACATCCAACGGCAAGGCAAGTGGCGCCCTCGGAAAAAATAGCCAGAATATCTTCTGGCAGATATTCTGGAGGTGCCATCGCCATTCTATCTTTCAAGCTAATGAAGCCCTCTATGCGAACGAGATCACCTACAGCCCCAGAGATTTTCGCTAAACCTGTTTTGCGGATGAACTCTGCTTCATGTATTCCTTTTTCTGCGAGAACAAATACAGTAGATCGACCGCAGTGGCGACAAATGCAAAATGCTTCATACCATTGCTGCCAGTTATGCCTTGTATCAATGACCGTCTGACTAGCAAGGTCAAACGTAATGCGGTTAGAACCGCAGCGAGGGCAATCTGAAACGAGCTCTGACACGCTATTTCTCCTGATAGGCTCAACGTCAAGTAGACATCCTGAAAGACGGCTTATAAGCCGTCACTATTTCCCTACCAAATCCCCCACATACCAGTCCATCGCCTCTGCCAGCCCCTCCCCCAGCCGGTGCGTCGGCGCATACCCCAGCAGCCGCTGCGCCTTGGAAATATCCGCCAGCGAATGCCGAACATCACCCGCGCGAAAATCCCGGTAGGTCGGCTTGAAGGTTTCCAGATGCGGGAAGCGCGGCGCCAACAAACGCCGGATGTGTTCGCACAGTTCGTTCAGCGTGGTGCGGTCACCGACTGCGACGTTGTAGACCTGGTTCACCGCCTCGGAGTTGTCAGTAGTGGCCGCCAGGATGTTGGCCTGGATGGTGTTGTCGATGTAGCAGAAGTCGCGGCTGGTTTCGCCGTCGCCGTTGATGTAGACCGGCTCGTTGGCGATCATGCTGG
>DMQT01000065.1:7350-7573 GCA_003455595.1 Betaproteobacteria bacterium | reverse complement strand
GCATCGCGCGCGGCCACCAGCATGTTGAGGAAGCCGTCGATGTTGGCGCCGTTGGTGGTGATGGGGTCTTCCAGCGAGCGCGGCACCGAGCCCAGCGCGGCCTGATGCAGCACGTAGTCCACGCCATTGCACGCCGCCTTGCAATCATCCAGCGTGCGGATGTCGCCTTCGATGAAGTTGAAGCGTGCCCACTGTGCGGGGGTGACGCTGGCCTGCACCTTGT
>DMQT01000065.1:6414-7296 GCA_003455595.1 Betaproteobacteria bacterium | reverse complement strand
TCGAGACGGAGCAGGGTTTCCAGCAGGTTGCTGCCGATGAACCCGGCCACGCCGGTGACCAGCCAGGTTTTCGGCGCGGCTTGCAGTTGCGCGCAGACTTCCGCGTAGCGGCTCATGCTACAAGCGCCACAGCACGTAACCGGCGGCTTGCACGGCGGCCGGGTCGTAGGCGGATTTGACGTCGATGAACACGCCGCCGGATTTGAGTTTGGCGGTGAGACCGGCCAGCGGTTGCGCCAGGTATTCGTTGTGCGCAACGGCGGCGACGATGGCGTCGACTTCCGGGATGGCGTCCCACGCAGTCAAATCCACGCCGTATTCGTGCTTGGCCTCGGCGGCCTCGCCCAGCGGTTCGTGCACGATGACATTTGCGCCGTAGCTTTGTAGTTCGCTGATGATGTCAATCACCTTGGAGTTGCGCAGGTCGGGGCAGTTTTCCTTGAAGGTGAGGCCCAGCACGAGGATGTTGCGGCCTTTCACCGGGCTGCCGGTGTTGATCATGTGTTTGACGGTCTGCTCGGCGATGAACTTGCCCATGCCGTCGTTGATGCGCCGTCCGGCGAGGATCACTTCGGGATGGTAGCCGAGCATTTCCGCTTTGTGCGTCAGATAGTACGGGTCCACGCCGATGCAGTGGCCGCCCACCAGGCCGGGACGGAACGGCAGGAAGTTCCACTTGGTGCCGGCGGCTTTGAGCACTTCCAGCGTGTCGATGCCGATGCGGTCGAAGATGATCGCCAGCTCGTTCATCAGTGCGATATTGAGGTCGCGCTGGGTGTTCTCGATCACCTTGGCGGCTTCGGCCACCTTGATCGAGCTGGCGCGGTGTACGCCTGCCTTGATGACGGTTTCATACAGTTGCGCGACTTTTTCCAGCGTGTC
>DMQT01000065.1:4370-6319 GCA_003455595.1 Betaproteobacteria bacterium | reverse complement strand
ACGATGATGTAATCGGCCTGCGCCAGCATGGCGGGATCGGTGGTTACCGTCAGTTTTTCGGCGGCTTTCAGGTCAGCCGTCGAAACCTCGCCGGTGGGATCGCAATACGTTTTATAGCTTTCCACCTTGGCGGTGGCGAGATCAAAGCCAATGGTATGCATCTTTTTGCCGAACTCGACCGCCAGTGGCAGCCCTACATAGCCCAAACCGACAACTGCAACAACACTCATGCCATTCTCCCTGATTTTAATGCGTGGTTATTTGATGCGAACCCAACTAGCGATTCCGTTAGCGATTTCTGTGCCAAGGCATTCTACTTAAATAGGCGTGGCGCTGAAAGCCAACCCGCATTACAAATGAACACAGCACTGAAAGCGGCGCGCTTTGTAAATCAGCCGCTTGTGGCATGATGCTCACTCTAACAAGTGGAGGAAACCATCATGGGCGTGAAGGGGAAATGGCTGGGTTGGGTGCAGGCTTGCGTGCTGAGCATGGCGTTGTCGGTGGCGTTTGCCAGCCATGCCGAAACCAGCGCCTTGCCGCAGACCATACAGACGGTAAAGCGTGCCGTGGTGGCGGTAGGCACCTACGAACTTACGCGTGCACCGCGCGCCCAGTTTCGCGGTACCGGTTATGCGGTGGGCGACGGCTTGCATATTGTCACCAATTACCATGTCACCAGGGCGCTGCTGGATATTAACAACAAGGAAACGCTGGGCGTGTTTACCGGCACCGGTGAAACCGTTCGCTTCCGCCCGGCACGGGTGGTGGCAAGCGATCCCGCGCACGATGTGGTGCTGCTGGCGATAGACGGCAGCCCATTGCCGGCGCTGAAAATCGGTGATTCCAGCAAGGTTGAAGAAGGCTGGCAGCTGGTCTTCACCGGCTACCCGATCGGCGCGATCCTGGGCTTGTATCCCTCCACCATCCGCGCCGGCATCGCCTCGATCACGCCGATCGTGCGTCCGGCACCGAATGCTGGCGAACTCGATGCCAAAACGCTGAAGCGCATCGCCGCGCCATTCGTTATTTTTCAGCTCGACGGCATTTCTTACCCCGGCAACAGCGGCAGCCCGCTGTATGACCCGCAGACCGGCGAGGTGTATGGCACACTGAACAGCACCTTTGTCAAAAGCACCAAAGAAAGCGTGTTGCAGGACCCGAGCGGGATTTCCTACGCCATCCCCAGCNNCTGAAGCCGATGCCGAGCGATTGCTGACTGTGGTTGTAGTCGATGAGCGATTCGCCGTAGCCGTTGAAGTATTGCACGTAACCTTTGAGGCGCCCCTGTAGCGGGAAGTTCCAGCTCACCTCGACGGCACCGCGATTGTGGCTGCTTTTCAGATTATTGCGCAGCAACAGCGAATAGGTATGGCCGTTGTTGTTGTACGTGGCCTCCAGGTCGCCGCGCCCCAGGTAGTCTTCGATATCGGGATTATTGTCTTGCGACGCGCTTTCCGGGATGCGGTACCACGGCCGTATCATCAGCGCGAAGTCACCGCGCTCGAATCCGAACTGGGCGTAAACCCGGTTCCAGCTGCGCGACAGCGCGACTGAACGGCCATTGGATTCGTGTGTCAGGCCGAGATTGATAAAACGCCCGGTCAATCCGGCAATGTCATAGTTGGTGCGCACCACCAGCATCGCTTCAGGCGAATAATCGGTCTCGCGAAACGGTGCTGAAGCGCCGTGGTTATACGCCTGCCAGAACGACGTCACGGTATAGGCCAGCCATAAATCGACATTCTTGTTCAGCAGCCCTTCCACCACCTTGGCCTTGGTGCTGAACTGGATTTTGGCTTCAACCGAGTTCAGTCTCAGATTGCCCTGGAACGGGGCATTATTGGGCGAATCACTGTATTTGACGGGCAGTAAATACGTGGCGCGGTGAGGCCGGAACTGGAACGTGCCGTGTTTATCGGCGTCGTCCAGTTCCCATTGGCGCGACA
>DMQT01000065.1:0-4276 GCA_003455595.1 Betaproteobacteria bacterium | reverse complement strand
GGACTTGGGCTTGGACGCGAGCGCGGGCACAGGTGGAATCGCACCGGCCAGCTTATCAAAACACGCGAGCCGCTCGGCATCGTTCTTGATTGCCGGACAGGTGCCCAGGTTCGGCACCGGTGCGGCTTGCGCGCTGCCGACCTGCAATGCGCCCAACAGGCTGCTTTTTACAACAAGAACAGCCAGCCTGCGTTGCCGTGTGCGCAATTCCATGATTTCCCTTTTCTTATGTGTGGTTACGGTCAGCCCTGCTGGCTGACGCGTATCTGTTCGCAATATTGTTGTAGATCGTCAGGTACGCCTGCCGGACATTGCCCGCATTCGCGGTTGCCGGGCACGGCATAATCAATGAATTTTGGGTAAGCCAGCTTGAGATTAGCCATGATCTCGACGAACTCAGCCAGCGGTTTATCGCCGCCGAGACGCGGATTTCGGGTTTTTTCCTGGCCGATACTGGACACGCGCCGCCCCTGATAATCATGCGCAGGGTACACCAGCGTGTCTTCCGCCAGCCGAAACAGCTTGTCGCGCACGCTATGATACAGGGTCGGCGCATCGCCATTCTGGAAATCGGTACGGCCGCAGCCGTCGATCAGCAGCGCGTCGCCGGTCAGCACCCGCCCCGCCACGGCATAGGCGAAATGGTTGTCGGTGTGACCCGGCGTGTGCAGCGGCAATAGCGTGACGCTGCCTAAATGAAACGGCTTGCTGTCCTCCAGCGCATCATCGGCACACGCCAGTTGATCCAGCGCCGGATGCGCGATGCGGCTGCCCGCTTCCTGTTTGAGCTTGCGCGCCGCCGTGATGTGGTCGGCGTGGATGTGCGTGTCTACCGTGTAGGCCAGCTTGAGTCCAAGCTTGTTGATCTCGGCCAGATCGCGTTGCCAGGTCGGCAATACCGCGTCAATCAACAGCGCCTGGCCAGTTTGCTCACATCCCAGCAGATAGGTGTAGGTGCTGGAAACAGGTTCAAATAACTGTCTGAAAATCATTTTTTTCTCCTGGATTTGCAGAATGAATCTCGACATCGGTCTAATCAATGTTGATGCTTTGTCCTGCCGTCGGCGCTTCCGCGCGCCAGCCCAGCGTGTCGCGGAGATGCGCAGCGAAACCAATTGCCGTGGTTGCCTCGCCATGCACCACGAAAGTTTGCCGGGGTGGCGCGCGAAAATGCCCCAGCCACGCCAGCAACCCGGCCTGATCGGCGTGGGCAGACAGCCCGCCGANNATGAGCACGCTGCTCTCGTGCAGCGGCAAGTTATAACTCAAATGGTGCTTGATACGGCCGGCGTCGCACATGCCGCTGGCGGAGATGATTAATACGCCGCGCGCGTGATTCAGCGCCTGCGATTCCTCCATGCTTTCCACAAAGTGGACACGCGACGGCTGATGTTTGTTCCCACCTGCGTCAATCAGCAAGCGCGCTTCGGGGTCGAGCAGGTCAAGATGCTTGAGCGTAATACCGGTGGCTGCCGTGGCCATCGGTGAATCCACATAGATATCCAGCGCGGGCAAGCGCCCCTGGCGCATGAGGTCGGCCAGCAGATAGAGCATGTCCTGGGTGCGGCCCACGGCAAAGGCGGGAATGATGACGTTGCCGCCGCGGTGCTTGAGCGTGTCCTGGATGGCGAACAGCAGTTCTTCTATGGTGTCTTCCATGCTTTTGTGCAGGCGGTTGCCGTAGGTGGATTCCACCACCAGCACGTCGGTTTCCTCAATCGGCGTGGCGTCGTGCACCAGCGGGTGGCCAGGTTGGCCGAGGTCGCCGGAAAACACCAGCTTGCGGGTCTTGCGCGCCTCTTTCAGCCACAGTTCAATAATCGAGGAACCGAGAATATGCCCTGCGTCGCGGAACCGGCAGCGGACGCCGGGAGCCGGGTTGACCTCTTCCTCATATTCCACTGGTCGCAACCGTTTCAGGCTGGCAAGCGCCTGCATCACGGTATACAGCGGCGCGCTATCGGCGTGAGTTTTGTTGCTGACTTTATGCCGCCGGGCATTTTCCCACTCGGCTTCTTTTTCCTGGATGTGGCCGGAATCCGGCAGCATCACTGCGAGCAGGTCGCAGGTCGCAGTGGTCGCGTACACCGGCCCTTTAAAGCCGAATGACACCAGTCGCGGCAGCAGACCGGAGTGGTCGATGTGAGCATGGGTGAGCAGCACGAAGTCGATGGTGTCCGGATCGAAATCGAAGGCGTCGCGATTTTTGATGCGCGTCTCGCGCCCGCCCTGAAACATGCCGCACTCCACCAGAAAGCGCGCGCCTGCCGCCTCCACCAGATAGCATGAGCCGGTGACTTCCTGCGCTGCGCCAAGAAATGTGAGTTTCATATGGGTCTTCCCTCGCCTTGTTCCTCGTAAGTCCTGCCATCACGGATATGATAAATGCGCTTGAAGGTCGGGATGATTTTTTCGTCATGGGTGACGACGATGATCGCAGTATGGAACTCCTGCGCCAGTCGGTTGAGAATTTTGATCACAGTGAGCGCACGTTCGCTGTCGAGCGGCGCGGTGGGCTCGTCGGCGAGGATGATGGGCGGCTTGTTGGCGAGTGCCCGCGCAATCGCCACACGCTGCTGCTCGCCGCCTGACAGCTCGGGGATGCGCGCCTGGGCGCGATGCTGCACGTCCAGCGCGGTGAGCATGTCCAGCGCGGTGGCGCGCGCGGCGGCATTCGGTACACCCGCCAGCATCGGCAGCAGCGCCACGTTGTCGGTGGCATCAAGAAACGGAATCAGATACGGCGCCTGAAACACGAAGCCGATGCGGTCGCGACGCAGCGCGCGCAGGTCGCGGGTCTTCCAGCCATTGTCATAGATCACCTCGCCACCCAGGGTGAAGCGCCCGGCAGTGGGTTCGATCACCGCGCCCAGGCATTTCAGCAAGGTTGTCTTGCCGGAGCCGGAAGGGCCGATCAGTCCCACCACCTCGCCCGGATAGACCCTCATGTCCACCCCTTTGAGCGCGTCCACAGCGGCCGCGCCCTTGCCGTAACGCTTGGTAATGCCCTCGATGAGGATCGCCGGTTGCACTGCGTCGTCAGCCACCGATCGCCTCCGCCGGGTCGATTTTAAGCGCGGTACGGATGGCCAGCACCGAAGCCAGCAGACAGATCACCAGCGTCAGCACAAAGGCGCGCAGCGCGTCGCCGGTTTCCAGCAACACGTATTTTGGAAACACCGGCCCCCACAGGGTGGCGGCGAATTTGCCGACAAAAAAACCAATCACGCCCAGCCCCAGCGCCTCCTGCATGATCATCGCGGCGATGGTGCGGTCGCGCGTGCCGATCAGTTTCAGCACGGCGATTTCCTTGATCTTGCCGAGCGTCATAGTGTAGATGATGAAGGCGACGATGGCCGCACTTACCACCGCCAGGATCAGCAAAAACAGGCCGATCTGCTTGGCGGCGGTGGCGATCAGCTTGGCCACCAGAATATCTTCCATATCGGCACCGGTATACGCGGTGAGGTGCTTCCAGCGCTCGATGCTGTCCGCCACTTGGCGCGGGTCCACCCCCGGCTGCACGCGCACCAGCACAGCGTTGACCTTGTGGCTGGAAATCTGGCTGGCCTGTACTGCGTCGAGCACGCCCGGCTGGCCGGGGCGGTTGATGGCCGGGTTCGCCGCCAGGCGGTTGCGGTCATTGATGATGGCGTCGTTGTCTTTCAGAAACTGGGCTTCCTGCGCGTCCTGCAACGGGATGAACAGCATCGGATCGCCATTGCTGGAGACCATGCGCTGGGTGAGACCCACCACTGTGTAATGATTTCGGCGGATGCGGATGATGTCGCCCACCTTGAAGCCGGTTTTGGTGTCGGCCACCGCTTCATAATGGGCGCGGCCGATTGGACGCCCGGCGATGAGGAAGGCCGGACCGCCGGGATGACCGGGCTGGTAGCCCGCCACCATTACGCGCTGGCTTTTATCCCGATGCGACACCTGCATGGTGAGGTAGGCCACATTGCCGGTCTGCGCCACGCCGGGCAGTCCCTGGATGGCGCGATAGGCATCATCCGGCACACTGGAAGGCTCGGCAAATGGCCCCAGGGTGTGCTGCTGCACCACCCAGATGTCGGCGCCGGAAGCATGCAACAACACTTTGGCATCATCCACCATGCCGCGATACACCCCGGCCATGGTGAGCGTGACCCCAATCAAGAGCCCCAGCCCCAGCCCGGTCAGCTGGTGGATGGCCTCGTAGGTCAGCGTGCCGCTGCGCGACACCACACCGACATGTCCCTCCAGGACTGTCTCTTATACACATCTCCGAGCCCAC
>DMQT01000135.1:12809-17307 GCA_003455595.1 Betaproteobacteria bacterium | reverse complement strand
TTTTACGAACGCCTGCTGGCCAAAGAACACAGCTTGATGCTGCTGGATACCTTCAACCGTTTGCGCCAGGATGCAATCGCGCGCATGGGGCATAAAGCGGAAAACTTGCCTGAAGCGCTGACTCTGCCACGGAGGGCTGGATAGGCGATCCGCCACTAACCTAACCACTACAATTATTAACCACCCGCAACCTCAGCGGCCCGCACCATGGTGATGTCTCACCAACTCACCATACAAATCCACATACGACTTCACCATCTTCTCCGCCGTAAAGTGTTTCCAGTACCGTTCTTCGGCGCGCTTGCCCATATTTGCAGCCACCTCGGGGTGCTCCCACAGGTAGCGCATCGCCTGCCGCAGTGCCACGGGGCTGCTGGGCGGCACAACCAGTCCAGTCTCATCCCCGATGTTGATGAAGGTCGTGCCGGTGCCAATCTCGCTGGAGATCATCGGCTTGCCATACATCGCACCTTCCAGCAGCGAGATGCCGAAGGCCTCAGAGCGCAGATGCGAAGGGAAAACAACTCCATAGCATAGTGTTAACAGCGCAACCTTATCCTCATCAGGCAGGTGTCCCAGGAAGTGGATATTGCGTAAGCCGAGCTGCGCTGCCTGTGCTTTCAATTCCTGTTCGATTGGGCCGGCTCCGACAATCACGATGGGATAGTCGGTCCCTTGCGCGGCCTCCACCAAAATGTGCAGCCCCTTGTAGTAACGGATGAGCCCTACAAACAAGAAAAACTTCGGACCGATTTTCTCGCGCCAGAATTGTAGCCGATCCGGCATCGGCTGGGGATAGGTGGCTTTGTCTATTCCTATTGGAATAACGCTGACCTTGTTGGAGAATTTCTCCAGCACGTCGCTGGTCGCCAGATAGTTCGGCGACGTGGCTACAATGCGATCCATGCTCGCCAGAAACTTTCGCTTCAATGGATTGTAAAGCTTGAGCAGAGTCTTTTGACGGATGATGTCCGAATGATAGGTTACTACCGTAGGCTTCTTCACCCGGGTTGCAAAGTGCACCACATCCATGAATGGCCAAGGGAAGTGGTAGTGAATCACATCCGCCTTCTTTGCCAACTGTGAGAAACGCCAAAAAGCGGAGGCAGAAAAACCCGTCGAAGCAATCTGCAAGTCGAGTCTGGCGCGATGCGCCAGGTAGCCATCGATTTCGACAGTGCGTGCTGCACGGTCTGGCGAGAGCGAGAGCACATCGGTTTTGACGCCCAGCTTGGCGGCACCTCTGGCAATCTGATTGATAACCTGCTCAACGCCTCCCATCGTATCCGGAAAGGATGTCTTGTAAAAATGTAGAACCCGCATGCAATCCTGTACCGATTAACCGGCTATTGATTTAAACCATACCGCGTAAGGCTGAGCCAGCCACCATTTCAACGGCACTCGTCCATAGTATTTGCGAACGACTTTCATCGCCTCCTGGTAATGCTGGCGACGCTGGGTTTTAGTCTTGGAGTCTTCGTGCTCGCGATTCACCGCAACGAAGTCATCGACAAAATGCAGCGGGCCTGCTGACTTGAACAGCCGCCACCACAAATCATAGTCCATGGCCATGTGCAGTAGTGCATCCACGCCGCCAACGGCCTCCCAGGCAGGGCGTCGAATCAAGGTCGCAGGTTGGGAAATGATGCAGCGCAACGCCAAACGGCGTTCGTTAAACGGCTCCACCCAGACGGGATATTTCCTTCCTGATTTCTGCACCACATTCCATGAGCGTCCATACACGGCAGGCGCCTCAGGATGTTTTTCCAGCGCTGTTAAAAGTTTTGCCAAACCAGAAGGCAAAAACCAGTCGTCGCTATTGATCCAGCAAACATAGGGCGCCCGGCCTTGTGCCATGCCCTCATTGATTGCCGCAGCCTGTCCGTCATCGGTATGGCTGCGCCACCCCACCAGTCGGTGTTCCCATTTGCGGATGACTTCAAGAGAGCTGTCCGATGATCCCCCGTCCAGCACAAACACCTCAACAGGGACTTCCTGCTGAAAAATCGAAGCCAGTGCGTCATCGAGGAATCGCCCCTGGTTGAAAGACGGGACGACAATCGTCACCAACGGCTCTGCCATGCCTAGGCCCCTGGCTTGGTCAGAAAATCTGCATAGGTCTTGGCAATCCCGTCGCGCAGCGGGGTTTGAGCTTGCCAACCCAGTTTCCGCATCCGATTAACGTCCAACAGCTTGCGCGGCGTGCCGTCAGGCTTGCTGGCATCAAACACAATCTCGCCGTTAAAGCCGACAACGCTCATTACCGTCTCGGCCAACTCGCGAATTGTCACATCCTCGCCGGTACCAACGTTGAACAGTCCTTCGCTGATGCCGTTCTCCATCAAGAACACGCAGGCATCCGCCATATCGTCAACGTACAAGAATTCCCGCATCGGCTTGCCAGAACCCCACACCATGAACTCTTTATCGCCACGAACCTTGGCTTCATGCGCCTTGCGAATCAACGCCGGCAACACGTGACTATTGTTAAGATCATAGCTGTCATTAGGGCCGTAAAGATTAGTAGGCATCGCGGAAATGTACTGCGTTCCGTATTGACGGTTATAGCTCTCACATAATTTGACGCCTGCGATTTTGGAAAGCGCGTATGGCTCGTTCGTCTGTTCCAGTGGGCCGTTCAGGAGATAGTCCTCCTTGATCGGTTGGGGGGAATCCCGGGGATAAATACAACTGGAACCAAGGAACAGCAATCGCTGAATACCGGCCTGCCAGGCCGCATGCACGATGTTTGCCTCGATCATCAGGTTTTGGTAAATAAATTCAGCACGATAGGTATTGTTGGCATTAATGCCGCCAACTTTCCCGGCCGCCAAAAAGATGTAATCAGGCTTCTCGTGTTGGATAAACTGTGTAACCGCGGCCTGGTTGGTCAGATCCAGTTCCGCATGAGCACGGGATACCAGATTGGCATAACCGGCGCTGGAAAGTCGGCGTTCAATTGCCGATCCGACCATACCCTGATGGCCCGCAATATAAATCTTGATGTTCTTGTTCATCAGCTTACTCGTGATAGTTATACGTAGAGTAGCCGTGCTTTTTCACCAGTTCATCGCGTTCTGCCGCCTTCAGGTCTTCGCGCACCATCTCGGCAACCAATTCATGGAAAGTGATTTTCGGAATCCATCCGAGTTTGGTTTTTGCTTTTGTGGGATCGCCGAGCAAGGTTTCAACTTCAGTGGGGCGGAAGTAACGAGGATCAACGGCCACAATGCATTTGCCATTGCTGTCGTAGCCTTTTTCTTCAACCCCTGCAGCTTCCCAGCGAACCTTCATCCCAAGTTCCTCGGCAGCAGCGTTCACAAAGTCGCGCACGCTGTACTGCACGCCAGTGGCGATCACAAAGTCCTCAGCCTTATCCTGTTGCAGCATCAGCCACTGCATCTCCACATAATCCTTCGCATGACCCCAGTCACGCTTGGCATCCAGATTGCCCAGGTAAAGGCATTCCTGCAAGCCCAGTTTGATGCGCGCCAGCGCGCGCGTGATCTTACGGGTCACAAAGGTTTCGCCGCGAACTGGCGACTCATGATTGAACAAAATCCCGTTGCAGGCATACATGCCATAAGCCTCGCGGTAATTCACCGTGATCCAATAGGCGTAGAGCTTGGCCACAGCATAAGGACTGCGCGGGTAAAAAGGCGTAGTTTCCTTCTGCGGCGTTTCCTGAACCAAGCCATAAAGCTCGGAGGTGGAAGCCTGATAAAAACGGGTTTTCTTCTCCAATCCAAGAATCCGAATGGCTTCCAAAATGCGGAGTGCGCCTAATGCATCCGAGTTCGCCGTGTATTCTGGTTCTTCAAACGACACCGCAACATGGCTTTGTGCCGCCAGGTTGTAGAGCTCGTCCGGTTGTATTTGTTGAATGATTCGGATCAAGCTGGAAGAGTCCGTCATGTCGCCATAGTGCAGCAGGAACGGCACATTGCCGGCGTGAGGGTCCTGGTAGAGATGATCCTGTCTCTTATACACANNGGTGTTGAATAGCGAGGAGCGGCGCTTAATGCCGTGGACTTCATAGCCTTTATTCAGTAGAAACTCTGCTAAATATGCGCCATCCTGGCCAGTAACGCCGGTGATAAGGGCTTTTTTCATATACCTCACTTTGATGTAAATTGATGTGGCAAACGCTTTGGCGAGTGGCCCACATATTTTTTGAAAGAGTTTGTAATTTTACGGCATATCAGTCTTGTAATACCTAACTTTAGTGCCCCCATTCAGCGGTTTGATCCGTGGGGCCTCGCTAAATTTCAGGCGCCGAGCTGGGCGCTCGACCAGAATCAGCGTGGCCGTTGCCATCAGGATTGATACGAGCGCGAAGACGAAACCATTGGGAGTCACAACTGAGCCAACGGTTTGGATAATGATGAAGTGATTGATGTAGACCCGATAGGACAAATCTCCTGCGAACCGGTCTAATTTGTTGGAGGCTGTCTTGGTGAACAGTAGCGGCACAACAATGGTCAGTGCGGTAAACAAC
>DMQT01000135.1:11131-12764 GCA_003455595.1 Betaproteobacteria bacterium | reverse complement strand
GAATTGGACTACGCCAAGCTACGTAGGCATACATCACCAACAACAAAGTCAGTGGTTGCCAAAAATTCTTGCGTACTGGTGCTTTCGTATGCAGAAAGACATGCGCAAGCATTGAGCCGATCATAAACATCCAAAGAAATTTTGGTGCCTGAAGGTAGATGAGCGCGGGTGAGAGATCGGCCCATCTCCCCACGCCAATCCAAGCCTGCTCCAAGTAACCGCTGGCGCTGAGATAGAACAGCAGGGCGATACGCAAAAAGTTTTTCGTTACCAGTGGTGCAAGCGCATAAAAGAAAAGTTCAACGCCAATACTCCAGAACTGGCCAATGAACATGAAGCCCATGGCCCATATGGGCGCATTCTGTCGGGGATTGGCGGTCAATGTTCCGCTTGCTTTGTCAAAGCCAAGGTAAAGTAGCGCGTCAGACAGAAAGCCGGTGATATTCGCAAGGGTAGTAACCACTAGCGTACCAACCGATGCACCATGTGCATGGTCGGCCCAGAAACCACTTGCCTGTACTGAACCGTCAACTACAAATCTCTGGTACGTCAGGAATGCGTCCGGAATCAAGAGTTACGCAGCAAGCGTAAAAACAAGCCATACCCAGTATGCCGGGTAAAGGCGAATCACACGGTTCCAGTAGAAGTGAGCCAAATGCCATTCGCCAACTGCATACTTGTTGTTGAGCGCGACTGTGATGAGGAAACCAGAAATCGCAAAGGAAGGTCCAAACAGCTCCCGCGCCGTCGAACAGACGTACGCCGAGAAATGTCGTGAGCCCGAGGCTCATCACGACGCTCAAGGCCAGTACGAGACGCAACACTCCCAATTTATCGGCTCCAGAAGGGTATCTGCATAGCACGGTGCCATGAGGGTGGATGTAGCGTACTCACCGTAACGGAACCGTACAGCTGATATTACCAAACCAGGCGTTGCCGTCCTGTACCAAGGCGAACTCCGCGACGAGCGGGCCGTTGGGCTTGATCTCGGAACCTAGGGGCAAGATGTTAATCGGCATACGGATTGTTTGGCTCGCACCCCGCTGGATATAGGCATCCGTAGGAACACGGAAGCCGTTGTCCCAACTCAGAAGCTTACCGTCCGGCTGGCGGATATGCGCGCCGATGCGAATCGGGAATGGCCCGTCGCCCAGCTTCCAATTGAAACGGCTTTGATTCTCGATGGTCAGTAGGAGTGTATTGGGCGCGTTGTCGGTATCGCTACCCGCT
Organism: Betaproteobacteria bacterium; assembly: GCA_003455595.1. GTDB lineage: Bacteria > Pseudomonadota > Gammaproteobacteria > Burkholderiales > Sulfuriferulaceae > Sulfuriferula. Next base: position 11,534 of record DMQT01000135.1, on the reverse strand, counting down.
TTAAGCTTGCAGCTCATTTTGCCTCGCATGTCGGTGATGGGTGTAATGGCAGTTTGCCCAAGACCGCGTGTGATCGTTGAACCATCCACGAATATCTCTGGATGATCGGCCTTTCTAATCACGTAGTTAATTTTGTGTGCATCGTGGCTGACAAAGCGTCTGAGCGCTGTGCCATCGATGAGTTCGGGAAAATCGCTTTGCGCAAGCAGATGGGCAGGGTTTGTCACCACGATATGATCCGCCTCCCGGTAGGTGGGGTCATAAACCAGCTTGAACCCCGGATCCCGGAGTCGCACGAAGGCGAGTTTGCTTGGGACATCCTCCAGCACTTCATAGCCCATGCTGGTAAAGGTTCGGCGCATGTGCTGATATTCATCCGACTTGACCACGGTACGGTCGAGGG
>DMQT01000135.1:7403-10973 GCA_003455595.1 Betaproteobacteria bacterium | reverse complement strand
GTCGATGACGAAGCCGCTGAAACCCACGGCTTCGACCTCGGCGATGAGTTTGTTCAATGGCAGTTGCGATATGCGGAAATTCCAGTCGTCCGCTGGACTATTTTTGGCGCCGCCATTGCTCCAGCGCAGATTGTGAGAGTGTAGATAGAGTCGTACGCCGGCGAACGAACCCCATCCGTAATACTTGCTGTCGCGCAGGTACTGCGAATAGGGATACTGGTAAACCATTGCGCCAGAGGGAAGTTTTTTCTCTATCGTCTTGACGAAGTTCTTCTCAGCCAAAAATCGGTTTCTAACTTCGGCGCTGACCTTGGCGGCATCGCTTGGAATCTGGTCATAGAGGCTCAGGATTGTGATCAGCGCAATCAAGCTAACCAAAATCCATCGTTTTCTATTGCGCGCCCGTTTAAGCGCTACCGTCACAGCAGTGCCGGCACCTACGTAGAGGACAAAGAGAAGAAAGAGCGGAAACCGGTCATACGCGCGGATGCCGGGGTATACCAGCGCAATCAGTGTCCCAATGCCGCCCGAAATCGAACAAAGAAAGATAAAAAAAGCCAGCGCAATCGCAGCCCATATCAATTTATATTCGGGTATGGGATCTTCGTGTGGAGTGTTGCTATCCGCAACTCTGTGCAATGCTGGTACGGTCAGTAGCGTTAGCGCAGTGGCAAAAAGGATCGATCCAAGAATTCCTAGAGAAACGTAGGGAGCTCCAATCTTGAATTGACGAGCCGCTTCACTGGTGTTGATCATCTTTTGTCCGAGATGGGCAAGACTTTCAACTCGGTGATTGGGAGGCGGCGCTATCAATAGTTTGAGGCTGGACGAGTAAACTTCGGCCTCAAAAGAATGCTTAATCAGCGCCGGATCCTGCACACCATTGGGCGCGAATTCTTCGGGATGGCTATGCTTGTAGGCATGGAGCGGCCAAGCCAAGACAAGGGCCACCGTTATCAAGGTTGCTATATAGATCGCCGGCACCAGCAAGCTGGCTGGTTTTTTTATGTCGCCGGAGAGGGCCCTTACAATGGTCGCGAAACCAAGCAGTAGCAGCGTAAAGAATGCGTAGTAGCCATCCGATATTGCGATGAGCACGATAAACGACAGACCCAAGAAGAACTTTGACGATGAAAGTACTTCTTTAAGCGCGATTTTTCTGGCCTTGGCATGGCTCGAAAAAAACTTTGAAAATTCGCCCGTCATGATCCAAAAAACAGGGACGAGTGCCAAAGGGACTGCGAAGTAATTCGCAAGGAAGGCGTAAATGACGAAATTGAATCGGTAGCCTAGAAGTGAAAACAGTATGCCGATGCAGAAGGCAGGCAGGCGCGCCATTCCCAGTAGCCTGCAAGAGAAAAATGAGGTCAGGGAGATCAGACCGAAATTCAGCAAGTAATAGACTTGCTGAACCTTGATGGGATCATGGAGTAGCTTGGCGAGGCCAAGCATCAAGATCGAATGCAGGGCACTTGTTTGTGCGGCCGCGTTGTTGTACAAATGTGCAACGTCTGGAGCACCCAAAAACGGGTTGTTCAGTATCCAGCCTGTATCGATCAGCGTCTTGGTCAACATGAACTGCCAAGTCTCATCGCCGTTTTTTTCAAGGTAAACAAGCGGGATCGATAGATCCCAGTGCCATAGGTTCATGACACTCATGGCGAGCAAAATCGGAATAATTCCGACCAAGCTCAGAACCAAAAATTGGTTCAGCACCTGGCGGTATCGGGCGGGGCTGACTTTGGAGCCGTTGTTCAATTTGCAACCTCTCAACTACGGTTTTAAAGGCGCATTGCTGTGTTTCTGTGCCTGGAAGACAAACCACCGGCACCCCAGGAACATCGACATCGTGTACACCCCGATCCCAAAGAACTGGACCAGATAAGGTCCGACACCAAAATGGTGTGTGCCTAGCAGCACAACAGACAGGTTCAGCAAGTAGGAAATCACAGCAACGAGTATATAGAGAGGCAGAGCTTTGGCGATGGAGCGGCTGTCGCCGAAGGTCCAAATGCGGTTCAGTACAAAGCTGACAGCCAGTCCAATCGTATAGCCGATGGCATTGGCAAGGGCGGGGCCTACACCGAAAAAGAACATGAGCGCATAGATGGCGGTGAGGCCGATGGCCGTATTGACCACGCCGACCGCGCCGAAGCGCAGCGACTGACGCATCAGCCCCATCATGCCGGGCAGCGCGCCGCCATGCGGTATTGCGCACCCAGACCGAGCCAGCCCAGGTGTTGCTCCAGCGGGCGCAGTGACTTCAGCATGGACGGGAAAAACAGCCGGTAGTCCACCTGGGCGTCTGCCCATCCGCTGGAGGCGGCGCGCTGGCGCATGGCGCCGCCTCGGATCAACCGGGCATTGACATCGAGATGGCAGGTATTCACCGCGCGCACCGTCAGCGGGTTCAGTGGGTTGTGTTCATAGATCGCCAACAGGCCGCCGGGCCGCGTGACGCGGCGCAACTCGGCCAGCCAGTGCTGGTGCTCCTCGTGCGGGATGTGGTGAAACACGCAGGCGGAAAACACGATGTCCTGGCTGTGCGTCGGCAGTGGAATGTCGCTGCCAATGAGCACGTACTGCTCCTGGCCCGGGAAGCGGGTCTGCGCGATCTCGATGCTGCGCGACGAGACATCGCCGCAGTGCAGTTCGCTCTGCCCAAAGTACTTGCGGAAGTAAGGCACGGAGTTGCCGATGCCGCTGCCGAAGTCCAGGATCTGTGCGGCGGCGAGGCCCTTTGCTCGGACCAGCGCCGCGAGGTCGGCAATCTTGTATTCGGCGAAATACGCGGGCCCTTCGCCCGTGATGGCCACATTGGCCGCATGCTGCTCATGGTATTCGTCGGCCAGCAGGTCGAATTCGGCGCGCAGGCGCTGATCGCCGGTTTCCTCGGTCGGAGCTTGTTTGTTCACTTTTCGGCTCCTTTCTCGGTCGAATCCAGGCTGGCGGATAGCTCGGGTGAGGAAACGATCTCCTGGATGATGAAAAGCGGACGGCCTTTTGATTCGACATAGAGCCGACCCAGATACTCGCCCATCACGCCGGCCACGAGGAGCTGTGCGCTGCCCAGCAGGAGCACGATGACGGCCAGCGAAGTCCAGCCCTCAACACTGTAGCCGGTGAAATAGTGGACCAGCACATATACCAGAAGCAGCAGGGTGGCGATGCCGGAGAAGATGCCGATATAGGAGGCGATGCGCAGCGGACGCACCGAGAAGCCGGTGATCGCGTCGATGGCGAAGCGGATCATCTTGGACAGCGGATACTTGGTTTCGCCCGCAAAGCGCGCGGCACGCTCGTAGGGCAATGCCTCCTGCCGCAGCCCGATCCAGCTCACCATTCCGCGGATGAAGCGGTGGTGCTCGGGCATGCTGTTGAGGATGTCGACAGCGCGGCGGCTCATCAGCCGAAAGTCGCCCGTATCCGGCGGGATGTCGATGTCGACCATCCGGTCGAGCAGCCGGTAAAAAGCATAGGCCGAGGCTTTCTTGAACAGGGTTTCACCTTCGCGTTTGATGCGCTGGCCGAACACCACGTCGCAGCCATCGTCCATGCGCGCCATCATTT
>DMQT01000135.1:0-7324 GCA_003455595.1 Betaproteobacteria bacterium | reverse complement strand
GCTGCAGCCCGGCGGAAAGGGCGAGTTGGTGACCATGGTTGCGCGACAGGTTGATGGCCACCACGTGTTTGTCTCTACGGGAAATGTCGTTCATGAATGACCATGTGGTATCCCTGGAGCCATCATTCACGAGTACCAATTCGTAAGAGTCACCGATGCTAGCCTGGCAAACGGTACTGAGGCGGCGATGCAGTTCGTGCACACCTTCCTCTTCGTTGTAACAGGGGATCACAACTGACAATTTCAACCGTGCCATTTCGTATTCCTCTCCTTGAATCGTGGCCACAATAGATGATCCATCATGGTGCCTAACTACGTGATTGCCTGTCTCATAGACCTGCTGCCTGAACCAGGGCCGTTACAGAGGCCATCTGGCATGACGTGATTGGGTGTTAAGTTAAAGCCATATCGCATCCCTTGTGCCAAGCGACCTAAACTCATTCTTCGGGACGACACGATCAGTGACCGAAAATTGGCTCCTGTAACACATAGAGTGGCTCCGCTAGACCTCGTGCCAGGTTTCGTCTGGAGTTAGCCAGAAGTCTTCGCCCAGTCTCGAAAAAATGGGATGATTGTCAAACGCCTCGGCGACTGTCAATGGCGATAGTTTACCGGCTGCCACATCGGATCGGACGAAGAATGCGTTGAAACCGCATGAACCGACAGCGCACAAAGTGTAGCCGCGTGCCCCCAACAGTTTTTCCCAGGCAGATAAGCTTGCAGCCCCGGATTGTTGCCAGCGTTGGCTGAAGTTGGCGCTGTCGAGCTGGACTACGCTGTACCGTTCCCTGAATCGCTTCTCGAACTCGATGACCAGCACCCTCGGCTTCACGGCTTCCAGATTTTGCATCACTGCGTAGTCACCGCCGTCGATGTCGATGACCATCAGGTCCGGTTCTGGCTCATTGTTCGCCTCGATCAGGACTTGGTTGATGTTTTCGGGACTGACGGCCTGCTGGATGATGAGGGGGGAAAAGTAGGTGTTCTCCCCGTCCCGGGCCCAGTGGAAGTGGCGGGTCGCGTGGTCACGCGCGAAGAAGAAGCGCATTCGGTCGCACTCCGTCGGGTCCATTTCAAAGACCGAGCCGTGCCAGCCGTGGTTGACGATCAGGTTGGTCGAAAGATTTTCCGGAATGCCGACATCAGAATCACTACAATTACTGCCGATTTCGATAACGTAGCGGTTGGTATGTCCGATGTGGGTGAAAAGCCGGAGCAGAATACCGTCTTCATCATTTTGCGAAAATACCCGGAAGCCGCTTGCGACAAGTTCCGAGGGCTCCAATAGTGCCGGTGCGCTCAATCGCCACGTAGCCACCAGGTTTTTCTGGATCGCCGAATCATCGTTGGGAAGGAAGTTGCGACGAAAGTGAGTGCTCAGTCCCGCCATTTCGGCAGGTGTCAGAAATTTCTCAGCAAGCATGGCCTCGAGGTGTTGTTGTCGTTCTGCCTGTATGTGCATTGCTTCGAGCAGCGCCTGAAGCTGCGTTTCGAGAAGAGAGGAAGGGTTAGGCATGATTCTCCTCCAGGATGTCTATGGATGCGGCTGGATTCATGTTGAAGATGCCGCCATAGAAAGCAGCAGTCGATGATTCCACTACCTGCAGTTGTTCGACGTCGTGCATTAGCAGGCTGTACTCCTCGAACTCGCTACGAGCGAATCCCCTATTCGCGACACCGATGGAAAACGAGTACTGTCCAGCCCTGAGATTAAAATTGAATTGGAATCGCACGCACACCTGCGTTCCTGTGGGAATGGGTGTCTCGGCCATTCGCATGGCGTAAGTGCTGGTCTCGAAAATGGAGCGGCCAATGCGGTCGCGAACGATCAGCCCGAAGGCTGGCCGGTCGAAGTCTTTATGCAGCTTCACCACGTACTGTACAGTGAGTAGAGTTTCACTTTCCATCTGTGTGACCGGCTGAGAATTTGCTCCCAGTAATTTGAAATCGATCAGATCGGCCTCGTTGTTGGTTGTTACCGTAGTAGCCTTCTTCCAGGAAGCAGAGGGTACATTTTGGGCCACGACGACTTCGCGTTCACTCGAGTCAGTTTTCTGTGAGATAAGGCCCTGATACAAGTCGATAACGTCGCGTGGCATCCCATAGCTAATAGCCCGGCCATGGCTAATTAATAGCACCCTGTCACACAGATGCTTCACGGTGTTCGCGTCGTGCGAAACGAAGAGCAAGGTGCCACCACCCTCTTTGAACTTCTCGAGTTTATGGAAACATTTCTGCTGGAAATACGCATCCCCTACAGCCAGGGCTTCATCGATAATTAGGATGTCTGGCTCAAAAGAGGTGGCGACAGCGAAAGCTACCCGCATCTGCATACCGCTGGAATAGCTCGTCAAAGGCTGGTCAAAGTGGTCACCAATGTCGGCAAAGGCTTGAATATCATCGAGTCTGTCGGTTACCTGCTGTCGACTAAAGCCGAATAATGCGCCGTTCATGTAGACATTTTCGCGGCCAGTAAATTCTGGATTGAAGCCGGAGCCTAGTTCGAGTAGGGCTGCTACGCGACCTTGCGTCGAGATTTGGCCCAGGGTCGGATTCAGGGTGCCGGTGATGATCTGGAGCAGCGTGCTCTTACCACTGCCGTTCAGACCGACGATGCCGCATGATTCGCCTTTAGCCACTTCGAATGACACATCACGTAGTGCCCAGAATTCCCTGAAATACTGGCGCTCGGGTCGTCCTGCTAGCCGCCTGAGCCGTGGCAGCACAAACTGCTTAAGTTGGTCTCTGGGATGGGCGTACGCTTCGAAGCGTTTGGACACGCCATCCACTTGGATGGCGAAGTCATCAGAGGACATTCGCGAATCCTTTCCGTGTTTTTTGAAACCAGGCATAGCCAATCCACGCAACTGCCAGGGAAACCAGCGAGTAGATCAGCAAGCCCACAGCGTGGGGAAGCTGACCATAAATCAGCACGGCGCGCGCCTGTTCGATGATGAATGTCAGCGGGTTCAGCATCAGCCAGGGGCGCACGCTTTCAGGTAAGGCCGACACTGGATAGAACACGGGCGAGGCGAAGAGCAGGATGGTCATCGCCAAGCCAATGGGTTGGGCAACGTCGCGCAGGAATACACCAAGGGATGCGAGTGCCCAGGCGATGCCGAGAGCAAGTACGATCAGCGGTAGCAGTACGAGAGGAAGGAATACCGCCGTCCACGAGATAAAGCCGTTGAGTAACACAAGGGCGCCGGCCAGGACCAGCACGCTGACCATGGCATGGAAGACTGAGGCACCCATGGCCACGACGGGAAGGATTTCGAGAGGAAAGACGATTTTCTTGACGTAGCTGACGTTGGCCAGGATGAGGCTGGGCGCGCGAATCAGTGTCTCCGAAAAAAGGCTGTGGACGATCATTCCCACGAACAGCAGAACGGCGAACTCCATTTTGCCTCCAGGCTCCCCGGTACCCCAGCGTGCCTTGAACACCACCGAAAACACCAAGGTGTACATGGCCAGCAGCAGAATGGGGTTCGCGAACGACCACATGAGCCCCATGACTGACCCTTTGTAACGTCCAATCACCTCGCGCTGGGTCATCTGGAGGATAAGGCCACGGTGAGCCCATAGGCTGCGCACGAGAGATGCCAAAGAGACGGGGGCCGGGGCGTGTGGATTCACAATCCCAGTTTCCGCTTGAACACCTGCATCCGCATGGCCAGGCCCTGTTTGCGGATGGCGTCTATCTGCGCCCTTACCCAACGGCGGTTGAACAACCTGCTGGTGAACTGCAGTGTGGTCATGATGGGTTCCCCCTGCGCCACCGGCATCGCGGCGAGTGGACGCGGGCCAAAACCGGTCGCCAGCTTGAATGCGCCAAGGCTGTAGTCGCGAATGACTTCGTTCTCAGCCACTTCATCCCACGTGCGTTCTGGAAACTCCTGCTGCACATCTATGGTGATCGAAGCCGATAACTGCTGGTCTATAGCATTGCTGCCTACCAGTACCGCAAGGGGACGACCATCCAGGTAGGGTAGTGCGATGCCGATGTCATTCGGGATCGTGGCCTTGCGGAAGATGAAGCGGCCGTAGCCTGGGGGGCCCGCTCGGTCGACATGACCGAAGTCGATGAGTTCATGAACGCTGTGGATGGGTGCATCGCCGTCCACCAGCACCGCGGCTGTGGCGGCGCAATGAACGTCGGGGTCGCGTTGAAGGGCCCCCACCAGCACGGCGAGGTGGTTCGAGAAAAGTTTCTCGTTCGGCGCCACCACCATGAAGGCATCCGCTCCAGTGGCTGCCGCGAGCAACTGTTGGATGATCTCGCCCAGGCGCCGTCTGGCCTTGCTTTCGGGGTGGATGCCATAGCTGAAGTAATCGACTTCGTTCAGCCCGATCTCGATGGGCGAGGTTGCCAAGATTGCCTCGATCTCTCGACGAAATGTACGGGCGACCTGGGTATCCACGACGAGGGACGGGGAGAAATTTCGGTACTCCTGTACCTGAACGCTGTCGACGTGAGCTCGCAGAGTTGTTTCGGAATACTCAGGCATCAGTAGGTTGAGCCGGATATTCAGTGGGGGTGATGCGGGCGGATTTTGCCGGATGAGCAACTCGTGTTTGCGCTCTGCAAGGCCATTGTACAGATCGCTGAGATTGCGGATAAGGGTAAATTTCTGGCGGAAAATGTCTTGGGCTTTCGCGATCATTGCCAGCGCGAGGTCAGGATGCGTTTTTGCCCAGTCGAGATGGTGGGTGATATCGGTGAAGATTTGCTCTACCGGAGACCGGCTATCGATATAAAGCAGTGAGTCGCCAAAGAATTTTTTCGCGAAAGGATTCTCGTCGCAGATGACCAATGCACCGGCGGCCACGCTTTCGAAGAGTCGGTTTGACATCAGTTCTGAGTCTTTGTGCGCTTGAGACGAGAGAACCAAGGCCACACCGGCCTTCGAGATTTCGTCGATCATCGATATGCCGTCAAAGGGAATTTCACGCACGTAACTATCATAGCCAGCCCACACCTTGACGCCTTGGAAGAGGGCGGGACCGTAAATCCGCAGTAGGCCCGTCTTGTCCAGACGCTTGAGCACCTCTTGGTGGCGCGACTTGCCACCACTGATGGCTTCCCAGTTAATGCCTGCATAAAACAGCTTGCCTTCGCCCACAGATGGTGGATGGCTGACATCAGCGGTCGAATGATAAAGATGGAAACGTTTAGGAAGATGGGTGTACGTTGTACGCACCATTCGTGCCACGTGGTTGTCAGCTGCATCGGAACTACAACTGATGAAATCGTCGTGTGTTGTCAAGTTGCGTGAGCAACGCTGGTACCCCCACTCATGATAGAACTTGAGTGGATTCCACAATGCGACGAATGAAAAAGCGTCGTAGCGTTTGGGCGTGTCATAGTGCAAGTGGATGACAAAATCCACATTATTCTTCGATACCTTGACTTGCGGCGCAGAAAACAAGCTGCCGTCGGCATGGATTTCGACGCACTCGACACCTAATGCCTGTGCCGCGAGCTTCAGACGCGCGATACATTCGTCTTCGGCTGTCTTGATTTCGGGCCACAGCTTGACCACGGCAAAACGGCCAATGGCGTCCTTTGGCAAAGAAAAATCTGCAGGCATTCTTTCGGTTCCGTTCTGTTTGCTGGTAGGCGAGTAACCGCTTCAGGCCGTGAACGGCTTGGCGCGGATATGCTGCGGGAAATATTGATCTCTAGCCGATACGCGCCCTTGCCTCTGGCGTCTGCAGGAGATGTAGGAAATCTTCGTAGGCACTCCGCAGTCCGGCTTTTTCCTCGATTTTTGGTTTCCAGCCCAGAGAGCGGATGCGGCTGCTATCTAGCAGTTTGCACATGGTGCCGTTGAGTTTGGAGGTGTCGTAGACAATTTTCCCCTCAAAGCCGATCACTTTCGCGATGATCGTGGCGAGTTCGGATATGCCAAGGTCGTGGCTGCAGCCGACATTGTAAAGGTCGTGCGTGGCCGGGGCCAGCATGATGTATTTCATGGCGTCCGCCAGGTCGTCGACGTGTAGCAGTTCGCGGCGAGGTGTACCGTCGCCCCAAACAACGAATTCGGACTTCCCACCTACCTTGGCTTCGTGTGTACGACGCAATATGCCAGCGACTACGTGGCTGTGTTGTGGGTGGTAGTTGTCACCGGGTCCATACAGGTTGGGTGGGATTACTGAAATGAAATTACAGCCATACTGCTTGCGGTACGCTCGGCACAATTCTATCCCGGCGATCTTGCCCACGGCATAGGCGCGGATACTGTCGTCGAGCGGTCCGGTAAGGAGGGCGTCTTCGGATATGGGCTGTTGCGCTTTAGTGGGATAGGTACAGTTGGACGCAACAAACACCAGCTTTTGTACGCCAACGCGGTGCGCACCATTAATGACGTTGGACTGTATCATCAGATTATCGCGCAGGAAGTCTGCGGGCAGTGTCGCGTTTGCGTGGATACCACCGACCTTGGCACCGACGTGAAAGATCAGTTCCGGGCGATTTTCTTCCATCCACGCTAATACTGCAGCTTGGTCAGTCAGGTCCAGTTCTGCATGCGAAGTCAGCAGGAGCTTGGCTCCTTCATTTGCAAAGCTGCGGACTACTGCGGAACCCAACATACCTTTATGTCCGGTAATCCAGACTTTTTTACCGGCGAAGGAGTTGACGGAGCCTTTGGACGACGCCATCATGTTTGTCTCAGCCATTTCGCAATCCTAAAAGTATAAAAAATAAAAAACGTCACGAAGCGTATGCCCATTGAGCCCGCGGCGCTCATTTCTGCGTAGATATAGGCCAGGTGCGGCATTCCCGTCAAGCGCTCACCTAGCGCTGGCACGAACGTCATAAGCGTTGAAAATAGATGACGATGACGTCAAGCACACCCCTAATTTTCTGGGAAACGAACCATGCCGTCTTCATTCAGATACCCGTCATTTTGAACTTCGATCGTGACCTGACTGAGCAAACCAGAATTTTCCAGGTGGTGCTTTCTGCCCAGCAGGAGTGTAAGTGGATTCACAAGTGTTCACAAAAATTTCGCGACCACCATTGTAATATTGGTCATGTTACTCGCTACGGTCCAGTGTTCGCTGTGATGGTTGTGCATTTGCAGACGTTTGTTCGATACGATCGATCTTGAAATCAGAGCCTCTTCCAGCATGGTTACGCTGGAGTTTGTGGGTTTCGCGGCTTTAGCCTTCAACTCGGCGTAAACTATGCAATATAAGGGAGCGGAAAGCTATGATAGCTCAATAGCTTATGGTTTATGGTTTATGAAAAATTTTTTGATTGTACCTCTCAGGGAGGATGGCTGGGCAAATTTTTTATGACAAATGAGGGCCAGTCGAT
>DMQT01000289.1 GCA_003455595.1 Betaproteobacteria bacterium | reverse complement strand
ACTGACTCAATGCGATGAGCACTTGCTCGCCTTGCAGGCCGACGAGGTCGCATTAACTGCGGCACTTGCGAGCAACAACAAGACCAATCATGCCGTAGAAATTGTACGTTTGACCGCGGCCATCGACGCACTCGGTGCCGTCAACCTCGCCGCATTGGAAGAATTACAGCGTGCCGCTGAGCGCGAAGGCTATCTGAACGACCAGGGCAATGACCTGCATCAGGCCATCACCATGCTGGAGGAAGCCATTCACAAGATTGACGGCGAGACGCGCGCCTTGCTCAAGACTACGTTCGATACCGTGAATCAGTCCATGTCGGAGTTGTTTACCACGCTTTTCGGCGGCGGACAGGCGCAGCTGATCCTCAGCGGCGACGAACTGCTGGACGCCGGTGTGCAGGTCTTTGCGCAGCCACCGGGCAAGAAGAACAGCTCCATACACCTGCTGTCGGGCGGTGAAAAAGCGTTGACGGCTTTGTCATTGATATTTGCACTGTTCAAGCTCACGCCTGCACTATTTTGCCTGCTCGACGAAGTCGACGCGCCGCTCGACGATACCAATACCGAACGCTACGCGCGCCTGGTCAAGCAGATGTCAGCACACGTGCAATTCCTGTTCATTACCCACAACCGCATCACCATGGAAGCCGCGCAACAGCTTATCGGCGTGACCATGCAGGAATCCGGCGTGTCACGCACTGTGACGGTCGATCTGGAACAGGCTACCAATCTGGCAAGCGCTTAAACATATTCATAACTAACAAGGAACCAGCATGACCTACGAAGAATACCTGGATGAAGTCACCACCCTGATTACCGAAAAATTCGGCCTCAGCGATGCAGCCGCCATCAAGCTGGTGATGGAAGCCCAAGCAGCCGATTTTTTCGTCCAGCACGATGAAGTTCCGACGCTGCGTAATCATGATCAAGCTGAGCTTGATGCAACATCTATTTTCAATCGCAAGGCGCGATAAATTAGCTGTACAAGGTCAAGGTACGGTAAGCACAGATCGCGCCAACTTAAAAAGATAAAGTCATCCCGCCTTTCAACGCAGCAGGGGTTCGAGTCCAGCCCATCGACAGCTTAGCCGGCGGATAAATCCACCATTTTTTCGTGAGCGGGTGTTTGCGAGCGCCGATGACCTTGCCTGCCTTGCAATACCTGCACAGTGTCTGTTCTGTAATCCCGGTTTGCTCGGCAAACTGGCGCAGGGACATACCGTCTTGGTGGCTCATGCTGCACCCCCTGAAAGGCCGGTTTTGACCCCCCTGTCCGTTGCTGAACTTTGCGCAACAATAGGTTTCAAGCCTTGCCAGAACCGCCTCAACGCCTTGCCGGGTGCGGGTTTGCAGGCTGCTGGTTTGATGTGCAAGTTGAGCAAGAGCTGCACTCAACGGACAAGTGTTACTTAGTCCGGGCGCAACCACCAAAAAGCGCTTCCATGAGGGTGCCAGGCGGCGACGGAAACCATCGGCTGAATTCAACCTGACCGGCTGCGTTTTACAGGGATTACCTTGCAGGGGCACTTCGGGGCTGATAGGCCAGCAAAACCCGCTGGCCGTCGCAAGGCGTGACACCGTGCCGTCAATTAAATGACCGCGTCTCACGCCGCGCTGGCGCGCTGGCTGCGTTCGCGCTCGTTTCTGGATGCAAAAAACAGGGCGCATTTGCGCAACGGGTTTTTTGAGGCAAAATGCAGCCAGAACCGGGGCTGTTTGCCTGTTATCAACTTCGCATAATGTATATTATGTTAAATCGTATATTCAACAGCCCACACTTATGCCAATTTATATTTTCCATAGGCCTGCAAAAAGGTAAAATGCGCGGCTAACCAACGAGTTGTTACTTATGACTGAACACACCACCCCTACCTCTGGCAATGATGCAGCGCTGCAATTGGAAGTTGCTGCCTTGATGGTTGAAGCTTTGAATCTGGATGTTGCTGCATCTGATATTGCGCCTGACGCGCCGCTCTACGGCGAAGGACTCGGTCTTGATTCCATCGACGTGCTGGAAATTGCGCTGGTTGTATCCAAGCGCTACGGTCTGCAGTTGCGGGCGGATAGCCAGGACAATCACAGCATTTTCAATTCGCTGCGCAATTTGACCGACTATATCGCAGCCCAGAGAACACGCTGATGTTGCGGATTGCACGCTGGGTTGGGATTGCCTTGTTGCTGATTGGCTACCCGGTGCTGGCGCACCACACCAATGAGACCGTGCAAAACGGCCGCTTGGGCGCATTGGTAGCCATTGCGCCGGTATTTGTGATTGGCCTGATATTCGCCTGGCGTGCTGTACCTCGCTGGCTCTGGCTGATGCTATTCGTGCTTGCAGTGGCTGCAACTGCGGCGAGCTGGACTGTGCTGGAACACCATTTCGGCTTGGTCTACTGGTTGCAGAATGTCGGTATGCAGTTGATTTTATTCATGACATTTGCCAGAACCCTGGTTGCCGATCGTAAACCCCTGTGTATCCATTTCGCCGAAATCGCCCATGGCACGCTGACGCCGCAACACCAGCGCTACGCACGTCAAGTCACTGTGGCCTGGGTGGTTTTTTTCGCGCTGATGGTGATTGTTTCCACTGGGCTGTTTTTTCTCGCCCCCTTGCCGGTGTGGTCGGTGTTTGCCAATTTCCTGAGCCTGCCTCTGGTTGCGTTGATGTTCGTGCTGGAATACGGCATGCGCAGACTGCTGTTACCCGACATGCACAACAGCCATATTCTCGATGCGTTCCGCGCATTCTGGAAAGCATCCAAGGCGCCCAGCTGATTTGGATGCCATGAAGCGCCTACCGCTCGTCGCGCACACCCGACCCGAACAGATCGAACAGATCGTTGCCTGGTATCAGGGCGAAGCAATATCCCTCAGCCGGTTTTTATCCGATGTGCACCATCTGGCAAGCCGCTTTCCGCCGCGGCAACATTTGCTCAATATGTGCACGGATCGTTACCGCTTTTCCGTCGGCCTGGCAGCAGCCATCGTCAGCCAGAAAATCAGTCTGCTGCCGTCCACGCACACGCCGGAAATGGTGCGACAGGTGCAGGTGTTTGCCCCAGACGTGTTTTGCCTGCACGACACGCCGAACTGCAGCATCGCCCTGCCCCAATTGGCGTATCCGGTGTCGCCTGATACGCCGCAAGTTGACGTTGCTATCCCCCTGATTGACAGCGCACAGCTGATTGCGATTGTGTTCACATCGGGTTCGACCGGCACCCCGCTACCGCATCAAAAGCACTGGGGTACGCTGGTGCAGAGTGTCCAGGCTGAAGTCGAACGGCTGGGCCTGACTGCTCACGCGGCACCCCACAGTGTCGTCGGTACCGTACCGCCGCAACACATGTATGGGCTGGAATCCACCGTGTTACTGGCGCTGCAAGGCGGCCAGACGCTGTGTGGCGCGCAGCCGTTTTATCCGGCTGACATCGTTGCTGCGCTGGAGGCGGTACCTGCGCCACGCGTGCTAGTATCCACGCCGGTACATCTGCGTCTGTTGCTGGATGCCGAACTGGCCTTGCCAGAGGTTGCGCTGATACTCTCGGCCACTGCGCCGCTGTCGCCCAAATTGGCACAGGCGATTGAAGCCCGATTCAATGCCCCGTTGCTGGAAATCTACGGCAGCACTGAAACCGGCATGATCGCAACGCGGCGCTCGACGCACACGCAAACCTGGCATTTGTTCAGCCAGATCAAACTCACGCAACAGGATGATCACGTCACCGCCTGGGGTGGACATGTCAGTACGCCCATCGTTTTGAATGACGTGATTGAATTTACCGAGCCCGACCATTTTTTGCTGCATGGCCGTAGCGCAGACTTGATCAATATTGCCGGCAAGCGCAGTTCGCTGGCCAATTTGAACCACCAGCTGAACGCCATTGCGGGCGTGCTGGATGGCGCCTTTTATATGCCCGATGATGCGGCGCATGACCACATAATGCGTCTGGCTGCGTGCGTGGTGGCACCCACGCTCACTGCCCAGACCCTCATGCGCGCATTACGTGAACGCATCGACCCGGTATTCCTGCCACGGCCCCTGCTATTCGTTGACGCCTTGCCGCGCAACGGCACCGGCAAGCTGCCACGCGCCGCGCTAAAAAATCTGATCCATGAACAACTGGGGAGCGAGTCCGTTTAATGCACCCTATCCTGTTGCCGGTGGCGGTCGACCATCCCGCCTTTGCCGGTCATTTTCCGGGCACCCCGATTGTGCCGGGTGTGGTTCTGCTGGATGAAGCCCTGCATGCGATTGCGGCGGCGCGCGGCCTGTCGCTGCGCGGATGCCTGTTGAACAGCGTTAAATTTCTGCACCCGGTCACGCCGGGTGTTGCGGTCAGCGTGGTGCATGAAGCGATGCCCAATGGCTCGATACGCTTCGATATTCTGGCCGACACGCGCAAAATTGCCAGCGGCAGTGTGTTCTTGCCTGACGCATCATGACATCGCCGCCTTCCAACGCGCCGCACACTGCCTGGACAAAGACACCGGAGCGCAGCAATATGCTGATGCTGCGTATCATGACCTGGATCTCGCTGCACCTTGGTCGCTCGGCCGGACGCGTCGTATTGCACCTGATTGCAGGGTATTTTTTGCTGTTTGCACCGTCCAGCCGCCGCGCTTCTCGCAGTTACTTGCAGCGCGCGCTGGGTCGTCGCGCCACGTGGCGCGACGTGTATCGGCATTTTTTCAGCTTTGCCGCCACCATTCATGACCGTATCTATCTGCTGAACCAGCGGTTTGACTTGTTCGAGATCGAGATTCAGGGGCGCGCAGCTATTCACGAGGTAATCGACACCGGTGCCGGAGTATTTCTGATGGGGGCGCATCTTGGCAGCTTTGAAGTGATCCGTGCCATAGGCCGGCAATCGCCTGAGTTGCGCGTGACCATGGTCATGCACGAAGACAATGCGATGAAGATCAACGCCATGCTGGCGGCCATCAATCCGGCAGCGGTCACCGATATCATCGGCCTCGGGCGAATTGATTCCATGTTGAAAGTACGCGAACGTCTGGATGAGGGGGCGGTAGTGGGCATGCTTGCTGACCGGACGCTGGGTGAAGACCTCATGCTGCCGGTGAACGTGCTGGGCAGCCTGGCCTACCTGCCGGTAGGCCCGTTCCGCATGGCTGCCCTGCTGCGCCGCCGCGTGATATTCATGGCCGGGGTGTATCTGGGTGGCAACCGCTATCGCATTCATTTTGAGCCATTGGCCGATTTTTCCAATATTCCCACCGGCCAGCGCGGGGCGGCCGTCGAAGCAGCCGTCAGGCGCTATGCTGCGCTGCTTGACCAGCATTGCCGTGCAACGCCCTATAACTGGTTTAACTTTTTTGATTTCTGGCAGCCACCCATGGCGGCCGCGGCCTCCTCCTCATGAAAACAACCCTACGTCGTTTTTTTCGTCCCTGGTTAATCGCATTCGGCTTGACGTTGGCGGGTGGATTACCCACGCTCGGCCATGCCGCCGACTGGGATATCGATCAGCTCATGCGCGGTCTGGCGCAGACCCGCGCCGGGCATGCCAGTTTCGTGGAAAAAAAATCCATTGCCATGCTCGATCAACCGGTTGAATCCTCTGGCGAATTGTTTTACACCGCGCCGGATCGACTGGAGAAGCGCACCGTCAAACCCAAGCCTGAAACCATGCTGGTTGAAGGCGACAACCTGGTAATTGAACGGGGCCGCCAGAAATACCGCCTCCAGTTGCAGGATTATCCCGAGCTGGCGGCGTTCATCGACAGCATTCGTGGCACCCTGGCGGGTGATCGCAAGGCGCTCGAACGTACTTACCAGCTCAGCCTGGAAGGCAGCGCATCAGCCTGGACGCTACAACTGGTGCCGATCAACGCCAAAATGAAGCAGGTTGTAGCGCGCATCCGCATCAGCGGCGTGCGCGATGAAGTGCGCAGCATCGACATCAGCCAGACCGATGGCGACAGTTCGCAGATGCGCATCGAAAAACTGGCAACGCCATGAAGATCATGCCGGGCCGCGTTGCCATTGCCCTCTGGCTGGCTTTTATCCTGGCGTGCGGGGTGGTCATCAGCCGCAGCCAGTTTACCACCGACCTGTCGGCGTTCTTGCCGCGCAGCCCGACGCCAGCGCAGCAGCTGTTGCTGGAACAGATACGCGACGGCCTGGCATCGCGCCTGATCCTGGTTGGCATTGAAGGTGCCGATGCGCCCACCCGCGCCAATCTGTCCAAACAAGTCGCCCAGCGCCTGCGCCTCGACCCGGCCTTTGTCAGCGTCAACAATGGTGAACCCGTCAACGCCGAACGTGACCGTGCCTATCTATTCAATCACCGCTATCTGCTGAGCCCAGCCGTAACCCCAGCGCATTTCAGCGTGACGGGACTGCACGCCGCCTTGGGTGACAGCATCGACCTGCTTGCCTCGCCGGCCGGTCTACTGGTCAAGTCCTTGCTGCCGCGTGACCCTACCGGCGAAATGGCGCAGTTGGTAAACCAGCTCAATAGCGGCACGCAACCGGCACAGATTGACGGTGCCTGGGCGTCCCGCGACGGTGTGCGCGCGCTGATGTTGATCCAGACCCGCGCCTCGGGTGCAGATACCGACGCCCAGCAACGCGCCATGCTCGCCATTCAACAGGCGTTCAAGGCCGCCGCCGGCCAGCACCCGACTGCCAGACTGGAAATGACCGGTCCGGGGGTATTTTCGGTGCAATCGCGCAATACCATCAAATCGCAGGTTTCGCGTCTATCGATTATCAGTGTGGCGCTGATTGCCACGCTGTTGCTGCTGGTTTACCGCTCTTTTACCGCGCTGTTATTGGGCTTCCTGCCCGTCGTCAGCGGTGCGCTGGCTGGTATCGCGGCGGTCAGCCTGGGCTTTGGCACGGTGCATGGGATAACGCTGGGCTTCGGCACCGCGCTGATCGGCGAGGCTGTCGATTACTCCATCTATCTTTTTGTGCAATCCGAGCAAAATGCAGGCGACAAGCAACACTGGATCAAGCGCTTCTGGCCGACCATCCGCCTGGGTGTGCTGACCTCGATTGCCGGATTTGCCTCGCTGCTATTGTCGGGCTTTCCTGGGCTCGCACAGCTCGGCCTGTATTCCATCGCCGGGCTGATTACCGCCGCCACCGTTACCCGCTATGTATTGCCGCATTTGTTGCCGCGCCATTTCCGTATTCATGATGTCTCGGCGATTGGCCGCGGCTTGTCGCGCCTGGTGCAACGCGCGGCCATGCTGCGCTGGCCGGCCATTGCCGTGTTACTGCTGGCGCTGCTGGTCTTGTTCCAGCACCGCGACAGTATATGGAATGATAAAATTTCGGCGCTCAGCCCGGTGTCGCAGGCCGATCTGGCGCTCGATGCGCGGCTGCGTGCCGATAGCGGCGCACCCGATGTGCGTTATCTGATGGTGGTTTCCGGCGCAACGCAAGAGGCGGTGCTGCGGGACAGCGAACAGGTTTCGACGGTGTTGCAGGCGCAGGTGGATCAGGGCGAGCTGGCCGGGTTCGAGAGCCCGAGCCGTTATCTGCCCAGCCTTGCCAGTCAGCGCGCACGTCAGGCGAGCCTGCCCGACGCCGCGACATTGCAAGCCAATCTGGCGCAGGCAGTACACGGCTTACCGGTAAAAGCGACCCTGTTCGGGCCGTTCCTCGCCGACGTGGCGGCTGCGCGTGTGCAGCCGTTGCTACAAATCAAGGACCTGAACAACACCTCAATGGCAATGGCGGTCGACGCGCTGCTGATACAGCAACACCATCACTGGAGCGCATTGCTGCCGCTTACCGCGCAGCCGGGCGTTGCGATTAACGCGGCGCACATCCGTGCCGCACTCGAACCCCTGCTCCTGCCTAACGCGCTGTTTGTGGACATGAAAGCGGAATCCGACCGGCTCTATTCCGGCTATCTGAATGAAGCCATCCTGCTGTCGCTGGGTGGGCTGGCGGCGATTATCGGCCTGCTGCTGGTGGTATTCCGCTCGCCTGGACGTGTGGCGCGCATCATCGTGCCGCTGGCGGCAGCGGTGATCACCGTCACTGCCGGTTTGGCACTATCCGGTCAGCAGTTGATGATTCTGCACCTGATTGGCTTGCTGCTGGTGGTAGCGGTGGGCTCGAATTACGCGCTGTTTTTTGACCGTCGCAAAGGCGATGCGCAGATTGCGCCGCGCACCCTCGCGTCGATGCTGTTTGCCAACCTGACCACGGTGGCCGGTTTTGGTCTGCTGGCATTTTCCAACGTGTCGATTTTGCAGGCGATGGGCGTCACCGTCGCCCCCGGTGTGATTCTGGCGCTCATCTACGCGGCGATTTTTGCCCGCACCGACCATGTCTGAAGTGCGCTGGCATCCTACTTTGCTGGTGCGCGCAACGTTGTTGCTGCACGGTATCGCGTTACTGGCGCTGATTGTGGCACCGGCACACTGGCGCTGGGTAGTGGTGGCACTGATTGCCAATCACCTGCTACTCACGCTGGCGGGCTTGTGGCCGCGCAGCAACTGGCTGGGTGCCAACTGGACGCACCTGCCGCCCGCCGCCACCACGCGCCAGGAAATCGCGCTGACCATCGACGACGGCCCGGACCCAGTGGTCACCCCGCTGGTGCTGGACCTGCTTGATCGCTATCAGATTCAGGCTACTTTTTTCTGTATCGGCGAGCGCGCCGCACATTATCCCGAGCTGTGTCGTGACATCGTACGACGTGGCCACAGCATCGAGAATCATAGCCAGCATCACCGGCATCACTTTTCCCTGCTCGGTGTGGCCGGTTTTACGCGTGAAATACAGGCTGCGCAAACTACACTGAGCGGCATCACCGGCCAGCGCCCGCTGTTTTTCCGCGCCCCGGCCGGCTTGCGCAATCCCTTTCTCGATCCGGTACTGACACGTCTGGGGCTGCGCCTGGCGAGCTGGTCGGTACGCGGATTCGATACCCGCGTGCGCGATGCAGCACAGGTCAAAACGACGCTCTTGGCCGGTCTGCAACCGGGTGCAATCATTCTGCTGCACGATGGCCATGCTGCGCATACGACGGCGGGTGTGCCGGTCATTCTTGAAGTGCTGCCCGACCTGCTGGATGCCGCTGCCGCAGCCGGTTTGCGCTGTGTAACGCTGCGTCAGGCGCTGGCATGATCAAGTCCAGCATGATTAAACCCGGCACAGCCTGGTATCGGCAGATAGCAGCAGCGTTTACCCGCCACATGTGGCTCAAGGCAATCGGCACGCCGCTGTTCATTGCGGTGTTTTTCGGTGCTTATTTCTATCTGCTCAAATACCCGGTCCATACAATTACCATCATGCCGATTACCTGGCTGGATCGTCTGGTGCCGTTTCAGCCAATGGCCATGCCGTTGTATATCTCGCTCTGGGTATTCGTGTCTTTGCCGCCTGCCCTGCTTGCCACGCGGCGCGAATTGTTTATCTATGGCGGCGGCATGACAGCGACTTGTACGATCGGCTTGCTGATTTTCTATTTCTGGCCAACGGCGGTACCGGTGGCAGACATTGACTGGGCACTCTACCCCGGTGTCGATTACCTCAAAAGCCTGGACGCAGCGGGCAACGCCTGTCCGTCGCTGCACGTCGCCACGGCGGTGTTTTCAGCCATATGGCTGCACTTCACCTTGTCGCGTTTTACTGCACCGCGCTGGCTGCTCGCTCTGAACTGGGCATGGTGCACTGGCATTGCTTATTCCACCGTGGCGACACGCCAGCACGTGGTGGTAGACGTGCTGGCAGGGCTGCTGCTCGGCGGAATGGTTGCCTATTTGTCGTTGCGGCAAAATGGGCGCAGCCAGACCGCCGTGCTGCTTGCAACGTAAGCTGCACCGAATTTTGTTAAAATCCGCCTTTGCCAATGAGTTGACTGCATGTTGAAAGCGCTTTATCTGTCCCGTTTTACCGCAACCAGCGCGATCGGTCTGGGCCTGGATCAGACGCTGGATGCGTTGCGCCAGCGCCGTGGCGGGCTGCTGCCTTGCGCATTCGATACAGTCGAACTAGCGACCAGTATCGGCGAAGTAGCGGGCGTCGATGCGGTTCAACTGCCCGCGCGACTGGCCGCGTTCGACTGTCGTAACAACCGTCTGGCGCAACTCGGACTGGAACAGGACGGCTTCGCAGCATCGGTGCGAGCCGCGGTCGAGAAATATGGCCCGACACGGGTGGGCGTATTCATCGGCACCAGCACGGCGGGCATACTGCAAACCGAGCTGGCGTATCGGCGACGCGATGCCGACACCGGTGCGCTGCCTGCCGATTTCATTTACGGCACCACCCACAACACTTTTTCCGTCGCCGATTTCACGCGTCAGTATTTCGGTCTGAGCGGCCCGGCAGTCGCCGTGTCCTCGGCGTGTTCATCCAGCGCCAAGGTATTCAGCTCCGCGCGCCGCATGCTGGCAGCCGGTCTGATTGATGCAGCCGTCGTCGGCGGCGTCGATTCCCTGTGCCTGACCACGCTGTACGGTTTCAACTCGCTGGGCCTGGTTTCCGCGCAGCCGTGCCGTCCGTTTGATGCCGCGCGCGACGGCATTTCGATTGGCGAAGCCGCTGCCTTTGCCCTACTCGAACGCCCGCCCGAGCATCTTCCTGCTGACGCCGTGCTGTTATTGGG
>DMQT01000097.1:30304-34907 GCA_003455595.1 Betaproteobacteria bacterium | reverse complement strand
TGCGCCAATGCAGCGCGTGCAAAGCGCATGATCTGGTTGCGCGTGGGCGCATCCGGTGCCCGTACCGCGCGCTGTACCGACAGCGCCAACTGCGGCCGGGTGCGGCGACTTCGTGGGCTGGGGTCAGCGGGCTTGGTCGCGCTTTTCATAGGCATTGACGATGCGCGCCACCAGCGGATGGCGCACCACGTCTTCTGATTTGAAATGGGTAAAGGCAATCCCGCGTACGGCTTGCAATACTTCGCTGGCATCGACCAGGCCGCTTTTCTGGTGGCGTGCCAGATCGACTTGCGTGACGTCGCCGGTGATGACAGCCTTGGAGCCAAAGCCGATGCGGGTCAGGAACATTTTCATTTGCTCAGGCGTCGTGTTCTGCGCTTCGTCGAGAATGATAAAGGCCTGATTCAGCGTGCGTCCGCGCATGTAAGCGAGCGGCGCAATTTCGATAGTGTTGCGTTCGAACAGCTTGCCCACTTTGTCGTAGCCCATCAGGTCGTACAATGCATCGTACAACGGCCTGAGATACGGGTCTATCTTCTGTGCCAGATCACCGGGTAGAAAGCCCAGCTTTTCACCCGCCTCGACCGCTGGCCGGGTGAGCACGATGCGTTTGACCAGGTCGCGCTCCAGCGCATCCACCGCGCTGGCGACTGCCAGATAGGTTTTACCCGTGCCGGCCGGGCCGATGCCAAACGTGATGTCGTGCGCCTGTATCTGCGTGAGGTATTCGGTCTGGCGCGGGGTGCGGCCACGCAGGTCGGTGCGGCGCGTTATCAGCACCGGCACGCTGGTTGCATCGGCACTGGCTGCGCCGCGATGCGCGGCTTCGACCAACGCAAGCTGGATATCGTCAATACTGACCGGTTCGCGTGCACGCAGGTAAAAGTGTTCCAGCAGCCCCACCGCAAGGCGTGACGGGGTGGCCTTGCCACTGACGTGAAAATGCTCGCCACGACGCGAAATTACCACGTCCAGGCCGGTTTCAATCTGACGCAGATTTTCTTCCAGCGCGCCGCACAGATGGGCAAGGCGCGCGTTGTCGGTGGGTTGAAATGAGATGTCCATCAGTTCGCCAGCAGTGTGCCGCGCAGGGTGTGGGGGTGCGTGGCAGTAATCAATACTTCGACAAACTGGCCGATCAGTGTGGGCATGCCGACAAAATTAACAATGCGGTTGGTGTCGGTACGGGCGGCCAGTTCCTCGGGGTCTTTTTTCGACACGCCTTCCACCAGCACGCGCTGGCGACTGCCTATCATGGCCTGACACAGCGACAAGGCGTGCGCGTCGATGTGTTTTTGCAACCGCGTCAAGCGCGCTTGTTTGACGGCATGCGGCACACCATCGGCCAGATTGGCGGCAGGTGTGCCGGGACGCTTGCTGTAAATGAAGCTGAATGAGTTATCAAAGCCGATGTCTTCAACCAGCTGCATGGTGGCATCGAAATCGGCATCGGTTTCTCCCGGAAACCCGATAATGAAATCCGAGGTCAGCGCCAATGTAGGGCGCACTTCCCGCAAGCGGCGAATGATAGATTTGTATTCCAGAACGGTGTGGCCACGTTTCATCGCCGCCAGAATCCGATCCGAGCCGGCTTGCACCGGCAGATGCAGGTGCGACACCAGTTTCGGAAGACGTGCGTAGGCTTCGATCAGGCGCGGGGTGAATTCACGCGGATGGCTGGTGGTAAAACGAATGCGCTCAATGCCAGGCATGTCGTGTACATATTCAAGCAACAATGCCAGATCAGCGTCGGTGCCATCGTTCAGCGTGCCGCGATAGGCATTCACGTTCTGGCCGAGCAGGGTGACTTCCTTGACGCCCTGTTCGGTCAACGCCGCGATTTCTGCCAGGATATCGTCCAGCGGCCGTGACACCTCTTCGCCGCGCGTATAGGGCACCACGCAAAACGAACAATACTTGGAGCAGCCCTCCATGACCGAAACGTAAGCGCTAGCACCCTCCACCTTGGCCGGCGGAAGGAAATCGAATTTTTCGATTTCCGGGAAAGAAATATCCACCTGTGACAGCCCGCTGGCATGGCGCGCGGCGATCATCTGCGGCAGGCGGTGCAGGGTTTGCGGACCGAATACCAGATCAACATACGGCGCGCGCTTGACGATGGCAGCACCTTCCTGGCTCGCTACACAACCGCCCACGCCGATAATCAAGTCGGGCTTGACCAATTTGAGTTCGCGTACGCGGCCCAGGTCGCAGAATACTTTTTCCTGGGCTTTTTCGCGCACCGAGCAGGTGTTGAACAAAATCACGTCGGCTTCGGCCGGGTTGTCGGTAGGCGACAGGCCGTCAGAGACCCGCAGCACGTCCGCCATCTTGTCCGAGTCATACTCGTTCATCTGACAGCCGAAGGTTTTGATATAGACTTTTTTCATGGGTACGCCGGGCAGTTATCAGACTGAGGGCGAAAATTGGTGTGGTGGTGATGGGCGGAGTCGAACCGCCGACCTATGGGTTATGAATCCATCGCTCTAACCATCTGAGCTACATCACCCCATCGAGCGAAGCGCGAGATTATCTAGGTTAAACCCCTGGCTTGTCAAGGTCGATGCGGCGGCACGCTCGCGTCGTTGCTGCGGCGATAGGCCCAGACCATCATCGCAATCCCCGCAACGATCATTGGCAATGATAGCCATTGTCCCATGCTCAGGCCCAAGCTGAGCAGGCCGAGGAAATCGTCCGGCTCACGGGTAAACTCAACCAAAAAGCGGAACAGGCCATAGCAGGTCAGAAACAGTCCCGACACGGCACCCAGCGGGCGTGGTTTGGCGGAAAATAGCCACAGGATGATAAACAGGGTGATGCCTTCGAGGCCGAATTCATACAGCTGCGAAGGGTGGCGTGGCACATTGTCGACTGCCGGAAAGATCATCGCCCACGGCACGTCGGTCGGACGGCCCCACAATTCGCCATTGATGAAGTTGCCGATGCGTCCGGCACCCAGGCCGAGCGGCACCAGCGGGGCGATGAAGTCGGTAATGCTCAACCAATGCTTGCGTTCTCGCCGGGCAAACAACCACATCGCGAATGTCACGCCGAGAAAGCCGCCGTGGAATGACATGCCACCCTGCCAGACGTAAAAAATCTCGATTGGGTGCGCCAGGTAGTAATCAAACTTGTAAAACAGCACGTAGCCCAGCCGCCCGCCCAGTACCGTGCCAAGCACGCCGTAAAACAGGACGTCGTCGATATTTTTCACGCTCCAGCCCAGATCAGGCCGCTGCCTGATGCGCAGCCGCCCCAGCACCAGTACCAGTATAAACGCGGTTAAATACATCAGGCCATACCAGCGAATTGCGAACGGGCCAATCGTGAGTGCAACGGGGTCAAACTGGGGGTGAATCAGCATAGCGCGTGGGAATGGGATAAAATTGGCAACTGCCCATTATCGCACTTCGAGGTTCTCCATGCCCACCTACCGTTCCCATACCACCACCCAAGGCCGCAACATGGCCGGTGCCCGCGCCCTTTGGCGTGCCACCGGGATGAAGGATGGCGACTTTGACAAACCCATCATCGCGATTGCCAATTCGTTTACCCAGTTTGTGCCGGGTCACGTTCACCTCAAGGATATGGGGCAGCTGGTGGCGCGCGAGATTGAAGCGGCTGGCGGTGTAGCCAAGGAGTTCAATACCATCGCCGTGGATGACGGCATCGCTATGGGGCATGGCGGCATGCTGTATTCGTTGCCATCGCGCGATTTGATTGCCGATTCAGTTGAATACATGGTCAATGCGCATTGCGCCGATGCGCTGGTGTGCATTTCCAACTGCGACAAAATCACCCCCGGCATGCTGATGGCGGCGATGCGGCTGAATATTCCTGTGGTGTTCGTCTCCGGTGGGCCAATGGAATCCGGCAAGACCACAATACGCGGCAAATCGATCAAGCTGGATCTGGTGGATGCCATGGTATCGGCCGCCGACACCAAGGAAACCGACGCCGAAGTCGAGCAAATCGAGCGTTCCGCCTGTCCGACTTGCGGCTCATGTTCCGGCATGTTTACCGCCAATTCGATGAACTGCCTTACCGAGGCGCTGGGCTTGAGCTTGCCGGGCAACGGTTCGACGCTGGCCACCCACGCCGACCGCAAGCAGCTGTTTCTGCAAGCCGGGCGGCTGATTGTTGATTTGGCAAAACGTCATTACGAGCAGGACGATTATACGGTGCTGCCGCGTTCCATCGCTACTTTTGAGGCGTTCGAAAACGCCATCGCGCTTGACATTGCCATGGGTGGCTCCACCAACACCGTACTGCACCTGCTGGCAGCGGCGTTTGAAGGCGGCGTGCCGTTTACGATGCTCGACATCGACCGCATGTCGCGGCGTGTGCCGAATTTGTGCAAGGTGGCACCGTCCAGCCAGCAGTTTCATATGGAAGATGTGCACCGTGCCGGCGGCGTGATGGCCATTTTGGGCCAACTCGACAACGCCGGGCTGCTGCACAACGACCTGCCCACGGTGCATAGCAAAACCATGGGCGAGGCGCTGGAAAAATTCGATATCTCGCGTACAAAGGATGAGGCGGTGCAGACTTTTTTCCGCGCCGGTCCGGGCGGCGTACCGACGCAAGTCGCGTTTAGTCAGGA
>DMQT01000097.1:24728-30204 GCA_003455595.1 Betaproteobacteria bacterium | reverse complement strand
TGCATCGTCAAGACGGCAGGTGTCGATGCCAGCATCCTGAAATTCGCCGGTCCGGCACGCATTTTTGAATCGCAGGACGCGGCAGTGGAAGCGATTCTGGCCGACAAG
The DNA here is from genome assembly GCA_003455595.1 of Betaproteobacteria bacterium. Taxonomy (GTDB): domain Bacteria; phylum Pseudomonadota; class Gammaproteobacteria; order Burkholderiales; family Sulfuriferulaceae; genus Sulfuriferula. The sequence goes on along the minus strand of DMQT01000097.1, from coordinate 30,096 downwards.
ATCGTGGCCGGTGACGTGGTGCTGATTCGTTACGAAGGCCCCAAAGGCGGCCCCGGCATGCAGGAAATGCTGTATCCGACTTCGTACATCAAGACCAAAGGTCTGGGTAAAGCCTGTGCGCTGATTACCGACGGGCGGTTTTCCGGCGGCACGTCCGGGTTGAGTATCGGCCATGTCTCGCCGGAAGCGGCGCAGGGTGGCGCAATCGGGCTGGTGGAGGAGGGCGATATAATCGAAATCGACATCCCCAACCGCAGCATCCAGCTGGCGGTCAGCGATGCAACCCTGGCGGCGCGCCGCGTCGCGATGGAAAACCATGCGCACCCGTGGATGCCGGTGAACCGCAATCGCGCCGTGTCGGTGGCCTTGCGTGCCTACGCTGCCATGACGACCAGCGCCTCGACCGGCGCGGTGCGGGATGTTACCCAGATAGAACGGCGCAGTTGAGCGGCGCATGAAAACTCTACTGATCGCCAACCCCAAAGGCGGCAGCGGCAAATCCACGCTGGCGACCAATATCGCCGGATATCTGGCTGCGTCAGGCCAGCCAGTCCGCTTGCTGGATATGGACAAACAGCAATCTGCCAGCACCTGGCTGGCGTTGCGCCCACATGAGCTGCCGCCGATCTGGTTGTACGCCAGCGAAAGCGGCACCGCCGGGCGCGACGGCTGGCTGGTGATTGATTCGCCCGCCGGCTTGCACGGCAAGACACTGGAGCGCGCGCTCAAGCTGGTGGATCAGGTGGTGGTGCCAATCGCGCCGTCGTTATTCGACATCAACGCCAGCCGTGAATTTCTCGACGCCCTGCAAGCCGAAAAAGCCGTGCGCAAGGGCAAGACGTTTGTGGGTGTTGTGGGCATGCGGATGGCGCCGCGCACCCGTGCCGCTGCTGCGCTGGAACAAATGTTGACCGAGCTGGATATGCCGATACTGGCGTATCTGCGGGAAGCGCAGGTTTACGTGAATGCCGCATTCGAAGGCAAGACCCTGTTTGATTTGCCGCCCTATCTGGCACAGCGTGAACTGGAACAGTGGGCGTACCTGCTCGAATGGCTGGACGCGTGATGGGGGCACGCTGGTAGATTTATATGGCCTGCATCGGGATGAATTGTACGGCTTGCCGTCGCAATAAATTCAGGTAATATCCACACGCTGCTTCTCGAATTTTTTTGATGCGCGGATCATTTAATCAGGAGACAAGATGAAAATATTGATGAGTGTTGCCGTTGCTGGGTTGAAGTCGTTTGCTGTTGCAAACGTTTCGGCTGCCGATTCGGGCATGGCGCTGGCACAGAAAAATGCCTGCATGAGCTGTCACGGTATTGACAAGAAAATTGTTGGGCCGGCATACAAAGACGTGGCTGCCAAATACAAAGGTGATAAAACCGCTTTAGACCGGTTGGTTAACAAGGTGCATAAAGGCGGTTCGGGCGTGTGGGGACAGATTCCCATGCCGCCTAACCCGCAGGTGAACGACGCCGATGCCAAAACCATCGTTGCCTGGATACTCAGTCTGTAAACGGACTCGGATTGCCGCATGCTAAAAAAGCCGACTGCATCAGTCGGCTTTTTCTTTACTGGTGCGGCTTTCATGCTGTTCGGCGTTTATGGTATAAGTCGAAAATACTGGAAAATGGAGTACGTCTTGAAACCTACCCTCATACACGGCGTGCTGGCAGCCATCATCGCAACGCTATTGTTGGGCGCCTGCGGCAAGCGCGACGGCGCAGCGAAAGATGGCGATGTCATCAAAATCGGTTCGGTGTCGCCACTGACCGGCCCGCAGGCGCATCTGGGCAAGGATAATGAAAACGGTGCGCGTCTGGCGGTGGATGAAATCAACGCTGCCGGGCTGGTCATCGGCGGCAAGAAAATGCACATCGACCTGATCAGCGAGGACGACCAGGCCGATCCGAAAATCGCCACTACCGTGGCGCAGAAGCTGGTCGACAATGGCGTGGTAGGGGTTATCGGCCACCTTAATTCGGGCGCAACCATTCCCGCTTCGACGATATATAACAACGCCGGCATCCCGCAGATTTCGCCTTCCGCAACAGCCATTGCCTACACCGCACAGGGCTACAACACGGCGTTTCGGGTGATGACCAACGACGAACAGCAAGGTCACGTGCTGGGCCAATACGCAGTGGACAAGCTGGGCGACAAGAAAATCGCCATCATCGATGACCGCACGGCGTACGGTCAGGGGCTGGCAGATGAGTTCGCCAAAGCCGCCAAAGCGGCGGGTGCCGAGGTGGTGGCGCGCGAATACACCACCGACCGATCCACCGACTTCATGGCGATTCTCACTGCAATTAAAGCCAAATCGCCCGATCTGGTATTTTTCGGCGGTATGGATCCGCAGGCGGCGCCGCTCACCAAACAGTTGAAACAGTTGGGCATCAATGCGCAGGTACTGGGTGGCGACGGCATGCAGACGCCCGAGTACATCAAACTGGCGGGCGCGGATGCGGAAGGCGAAATTGCCTCCAATCCCGGCTTGGCACTCGATGCCATGCCCGGCGGCAAAGCCTTCAAAGACAAATTCACCGCGCGTTTTGGTCCAATTCAAAATTACGCACCCTACGCTTACGATGCTGCGTATGTGCTGGTGGACGCGATGAAGCGTGCCAATTCGACTGATCCGGCAAAATACCTGCCCGAACTGCGCAAAACCGATTATCAAGGCGTGACCGGGCACATCCGCTTTGACCAGAAAGGTGACGTGACCGGCGGTGCCGTGACCTTGTATCAGGTCAAGAACGGTGCCTGGCAGCCGCTCGAAACAGTGCATAGCAAGCAGTAATTCGCGCCGCCCGCCCCATGGATATTTTTGTTCAGCAAATCATCAACGGCCTGGTGCTAGGTAGCGTTTATGCGCTGGTCGCACTGGGTTACACGATGGTGTATGGCATCCTCGAGCTGATCAACTTTGCCCATGGCGAAGTCACCATGATCGGTGCCATGGTGTCGTTAACGGTGATTTCCGCACTGGTGGGGGCCGGTGTTGATCTGCCCGGCGTGGTGATCGTTCTGTTCGGTCTGCTGGCCGCGATTCTGGTTTGCATGGGTGTCGGCTTTACCATCGAACGGCTGGCGTATCGACCGCTACGCAACGCGCCGCGCCTGGCACCGCTGATTACCGCCATCGGTGTATCAATCGTATTGCAAAACATCGCCATGCTCATCTGGGGGCGCCAATATATCTCGTTCCCTCCGATCCTGCCGCAGGGGCGGCACCAGATTCTGGGCGCCATGATCACCGACGTGCAAATCGCCATTCTGGTGATTTCCGTACTGTTGATGTTGGGCCTGACGCTATTGGTGAAAAAAAGCCGTCTCGGTCGTGCCATGCGCGCCACTGCGCAGTCACCGCAAATTGCCGGGCTGATGGGCGTGAATGCCAACACCGTCATTTCGCTGACTTTTATCCTGGGTTCGGCACTGGCTGCGGTGGCGGGTGTGATGGTGAGCGCCTACTATGGTCTGGCGCATTACTACATGGGCTTTTTGCTGGGCCTCAAGGCGTTTTCCGCAGCGGTGCTGGGCGGTATCGGCAACCTCACCGGCGCGGTGCTGGGTGGCTTGCTGCTGGGCGTGATCGAAAGCCTGGGTGCGGGCTATATCGGTGACCTGACCGGCGGCGTACTGGGCAGTAATTACCAGGACGTATTCGCTTTTTTCATCCTGATCCTGGTGCTGCTGTTCCGTCCTTCCGGTTTGCTGGGAGAGCGTGTTGGCGAGCGTGCCTGAGACCATGAATCAGAAAACACGCCACGCCTGGCTGGTTTTTGTCGCGCTCGGCGTCGGGCTGGCGCTGTTGCCGTTTCTGATCGACGCCGGGTTGGGCCGTTCGTGGGTGCGCATACTCGATCTGGCTCTGCTGTATGTGATGCTGGCCTTGGGTCTGAATATCGTGGTGGGTTACGCCGGGCTGCTCGATCTCGGCTACATCGCTTTTTATGCCGTGGGGGCTTATTGTTATGCGCTGCTGGCCTCGCCGATGTTCGGGCTGCATCTGCCATTCTGGGCATTATTGCCACTGGGTGCCGCAGTGGCCGGGCTGTTCGGGCTGATGTTGGGCACCCCCACGCTGCGCTTGCGGGGTGATTATCTGGCGATTGTCACACTGGGTTTTGGCGAGATCATCCGTATATTTCTGAACAACCTGAATGCACCGATCAACATTACCAACGGCCCGCAGGGTGTGAATCAGATTGACCCGGTCACCATTGCGGGGATGTCACTGGGTAAAACCCAAGTCATTTTCGGCGTAACCTTTTCCTCGCCACATCTGTATTACTACCTGTTTCTGATCCTCACCCTGAGTGTGATATTCGTCTCGATGCGTTTGCAGGATTCCCGCATCGGACGCGCTTGGGCGGCAATACGTGAAGACGAAGTAGCGGCGGAAGCGATGGGCATCAACGTGCGCAACATCAAACTGCTGGCGTTTGCCATGGGTGCCAGTTTTGGCGGCCTGGCGGGCGGGCTGTTCGCCGGGTTTCAGGGCTTCATCAGCCCCGAGAGCTTCAACCTGATGGAGTCGATCATGATCCTGTGCATGATCGTGCTGGGCGGCATGGGAAATATTCCCGGCGTGGTTCTGGGCGCAGTGCTGCTGACCGTGTTGCCCGAGGCACTGCGCTACATTGGTGACTTGCAACGCGCCTGGATCGGCCATGTCGTGGTCGATCCGTCAGACTTGCGCATGCTGCTGTTCGGCTTCGCGCTGATCCTGATGATGCTGTTCCGCCCCGCCGGTCTGTTGCCGTCGCGCCAGCGCAAGCGTGAACTGGGCGCGCAAGGCGCGATTGCCGAGCAGGAGCAGGTCAGCGTATACGACGCCAAGCGCTAGCCATGACGACGCTGCTCAAACTGGAAAAAATCGGCAAGCGCTTTGGTGGCATCACTGCGCTCAACGATGTGAGCCTGAACATCGAAGCAGGTGAAATTCACGGTTTGATCGGTCCCAATGGCGCGGGTAAAACCACGCTGTTCAATATCATCACGGGCCTGTACAGCCCCAGTCAGGGCAATCTCGATTTCAAATGCTGTTCCTTGCTGGGCATGAAACCGCACCAAGTGCTCAAGCTCGGCATTGCGCGCACATTTCAGAATATTCGCCTGTTCGCCAACATGACGGCGCTGGAGAATGTCATGGTCGGACGTCATGCGCGCACCCAGGCGGGCGTCATCGGTGCGGTGTTGCGCAATCCGCGTACGCGCACTGAAGAGGCCGCGATCCAGCGCCGTGCGCGTGAATTGCTGGAGCTGGTTGGCATCGGCGGCCACCGCCATACACTGGCCAAACACCTGTCCTATGGTGATCAGCGCCGCCTGGAAATCGCCCGCGCGCTGGCCACC
>DMQT01000097.1:7921-24611 GCA_003455595.1 Betaproteobacteria bacterium | reverse complement strand
CTGAAACAGCTCATCATCAGCCTGCGCGATCAACTCGGCCTTAGCCTGCTGGTGATCGAGCACGACGTGAAATTCATCATGGGCATGTGCAACCACATCAGCGTACTCAATTTCGGCGAAAAAATCGCCGAAGGATCGCCGCAGGAAGTGCGTCACAACCCGGCCGTGATCGACGCCTATCTGGGGACGGAGGTGACATGAGTCTGCTCGAGATTCAGCATCTATCGGTGTCATACGGCAACATCCAGGCGGTTCGAAGCATTGATATGGCGCTGCAAGAGGGCGAGCGGGTGTGCCTGATTGGGGCCAACGGCGCGGGCAAAACCACGCTGCTCAAAGCCATTGCAGGCATGCTGCCGATCACGCACGGCTCGATCCATTTTGGTGGGCACGCCATTACGCGCCTGGCGTCATACCAGATTGTGCACCTCGGACTGGCGCTGGTGCCGGAAGGGCGCGGTATTTTCTCCCGCCTGAGCGTGCAGGAAAACCTTGCCATGGGCGCATACATCCGGCGTGACAAGGCGGCTGTGCAACACGAAACCAACGAAATCTACCAGCGCTTCCCGCGTCTGGGCGAACGCCGCAACCAACCCGCCGGGCAACTTTCCGGCGGCGAGCAGCAAATGCTGGCGATTGGTCGCGCGTTGCTGTCGAGACCGCGTCTGCTGTTGCTGGATGAACCCAGCATGGGACTGGCACCGATGATGGTGAAAACCATATTTGAAACCATCCATGATATTGCGAAACGCGGCGTGAGTGTGTTGCTGGTCGAGCAGAATGCCCGTCTGGCGCTGGCCACCTGCGAGCGCGGGCTGGTGATGGAAAGCGGGGCGCTTACGCTGCAAGGTGCGTCTGCCACGCTGGCGCAGGATGCGGCGATCCAGAAATCCTACTTCGGCGAATAATCAAGCACGCTTGAAGCGGTGCAAGCCCTGTTCTGTCAGCACCGCATCCAGCGGTACATCCCAGGCATCGTGCGGCAATTTTCCGGCGATATGCTGGCACTCAAACGCCACACCCACCAGATAGGGTTTGCGCCAGGCATGACGGCGGCGCAGATGGGCCAGGCTGGCGTCGTAAAATCCGCCGCCCATGCCGATACGGTAACCGGCATCGTCAAATCCAATCAGCGGCACAAACAAGAGGTCGAGCTGGCGCGCGCGGATTGCTCGAAACGTGGCGTTTTCAGGAATGCCGAAGCGGTTGGTAACCCAGTGGCGCGTGGCATCGAGCGCATTGAACCACAGATTTTTGCCTCGGCCGAAGGGCAGCATCGGCAAATAACACCGGCGTTGCAGCGTCAGCATGCGGTTGATTAAGGGCAGAATGTCGATTTCGGAGCGGTGCGGTAAATACACACCGATGCGCTGGTGGCGCAACAGCAGGCCGCTGCGCAGCGCATTGCGTACCAGCCGGGTGCTGGCAGTGCGGCGTTGCGCGGGTAACAGGGCTGCGCGTCGCGCACGTAACTGCTTGCGCAATTGGGATTTATTCATGAAGCGTGTAGGGTGCTCCCCGCCTATGCCGTTGGGCCGCTATCTTGAACCTAGGGTTCAAGTGGTCACAGCGCAAGCGCTTCAGGCACATTAACGTGTAACGCGCACACCAGCGCCAGATGTTGCTGCAACCAGAGCAAATTTATTGGTTCAAAGAATTCGCAGCCGTAACGTACATCGCAGGGAGCATTGATCGTTGCCGTTAAGGCGTGGTGAACAGTTGATTTTGTTCCACCAGGGTTTCGTCCATCAAGGCTTCCATGGAANNGACAGGAGCTCGTAAGCCAGGTTCAGCGCGGCCATCACGGCAATTCGCTCGACGCCGATGACCTTGCCCTGGTCACGGATTTCGCGCATTTTCTTGTCCAGATAGGTCGCCGCTGACAGCAGCGTTTCCTGTTCGTCTTCCGGGCAGGCAACGCGGAATTCGCGCCCGAGAATATTGATGTCGATGCCTTTGCTATCGCGGCTCATGCTTCATCGCCCTCGGGGATTTTTTCCAGCAGTGATTCCATGCGCGTACGGGCGTAGATCATGCGTTCGGTCAGCACTTTGTTGTCGCCGCCCAGCGCAGCTATCTGCTGACGCAGCTTTTGGTTTTCCGTGCGCAGATTCTGGCACAATTCAAGCATCTGCCGAATTTTGGATTCTAGGGAGTTAAGTTCGCTTTCCATGCGCGCACTATAGTGCGGAAAATTCAATTACGTCAACCAGTAACCGCGATAACTGAAAGTCATTTTTAAACACATGAGCGATATCAACCAGTTTGTTGACCCCAACGTCAACTTCGACGAAAACAACCCGCTGCGTGCGGATGCCGTACATTTTGCGGGTAACACCAAACGCGGCAAGCCGTGCGAGCTGGTGGACAACACCGGCCGTGCGCTGGCCGTCAACGAGTGTGAGGAAATCCTCGCCAGCCTGATTGAAAACGAGGCATTCGGCTTTCGCAGCCTGTCGGCCAATGGCGGCGAAACCATCAGCCTGGAACGGCGCGAATCAACCCACGTGCAAGTCGGTGATGACCTGTACCGCCTGATTGTGTTCCGCTACCAGGCGCGGATCGAGAATTTCTGATGGCGTATCTGCTCGACTACATCAAATCGCGCTGGGCTCCCAAAGGCAGCGTGGTCACTGCTGGCGTACCGCCGGAGCAGCGTGTTGAAGCGGTGCCGGTCACGCGCGCGCTGGTCGCTACGCATTTAAACGCCTCGACTGCGTTGCCGCATGATGCCGCGACGCTGGATCGTCTGGTCACGGCGCTGTCTGACCCCTTATTCATCCAGACTGGCGCACGCGCGCTGGCCCAGCAGTTGATTGGCGACGGGTTGGTGGCTGAGCCGGAACCGCTGGTCAGGCTGCTCACCGTGCTGACGCAGGAAATTACCCGCCGCATGTACATCGACGCTGCCCCCCAGCGTGACGGTGCCACCGGCATCCGACTGCTGCCGGTGAGTGCCACGCCCGATCCGGCGATTCAGGCGCTATGCCAGGCCAATAGCCACGGCCTCGGTGCAGGTGTGTACCCGTTCGACGCCGTGCCGGACAATCCCACACCGGGGCAGCCGTGCGGCTTTTACATTCGTGTGGTGGTGCAGGAATAGCCGCATTCCGCTATAATTCGCCCGCTTGTCAGGTGCCAGGCCGTTTTCAATGGCCAGGTTAAACGGGAAACTGGTGCAACACCAGTGCTGCCCCCGCAACGGTAAGCGAGTGTGGGCGTGTCATCCAGCCACTGCGTTCAATTGAGCGTGGGAAGGCGACACGCCAAGTCTCGCGAGCCCGGATACCGGCCTGACAAAGTATCCGAAACATCGCGGGGAGGCGGTGTTGACGTGCTGATCCGCGCTCACTGCGCGCCTGTTCGTCTCCCCGCAGTTTCCTTTATTCACCGCAAGCGGGGAAGCTTGCGCAAACAGGAACCACCACCATGTCCCCACGTTATACCTTCAGCGCCATCGCGTTCGCTGTTACCACCTTGGCTCAGGCCGCCCCCTCCACCTATCCGCTGGATGATATTGTCGTTACGGCGACGCGCACGCCGTTGCCGGATGTGGCCGCGCCGTATGCGTCCGAGGTCTATACGCAGGCGATGATCCGGGCCTCGGGGGCGAGCAGTCTGGTTGATTTTTTGACGCAAAACACCACGCTCAATGTGGTGCCCAATTACGGCAACAAATTTACGCCAACGCTAGACATGCGCGGTTATGGTCTGACCAGTGGATATCAGAACATTGTGGTGAGTCTGGATGGACAGCGCCTGAATAATATTGATTCAGCGCCGCAATTGCTGGGCGCTATCCCGCTTGCCAGCATTGACCGCATAGAAATCACGCGCGGCAGTGGCTCGGTTATTTATGGCGATGGCGCGACGGCAGGCACGATCCAGATCTACACGCGGCCCTATCAAGGGGTGACAGTGGCCGGTTCTGCCGGGAATTATGGCGCGCTGTCGGGTACCGTGGCAGCCGGTTTGTCCAGGGACAATTTCAGCGTTTCCGCCAGTAACGACTACCAAAGCCAGCGCGGCACCAGCGATGCCGACGTGACCGGTCAGCGCGACGCCTCCAGCCTGACGACCCAGCGCGGCCAGGTGCGTGTGCGGCCAATCGACGCACTGTGGTTGACGCTGGATGGGTCAAGTTCAAAAATTGACACGCGCTATATTGGTCATTTGACCTTGGCGCAATTTCAAAGCGACCCCGCGCAAAATGGCGGTAATCCTTATCCGCACCAGAAATACGACACCGATCAGTGGCGTTTGGGCGCTTCGCTGGATTTGTCATCCAACACGAAATTGACCGCCAGCCATAATCGGGAAGATAAGCTATCCAATTACAGTGATCCTTACTACTCATCCACGTCCAATTACAATTATGTAACCGATGATGTTGCGCTGGTTCACAGCGGCGATGCCTTCAAACTCACGACCGGCGTGCAGCGCTTTGATGGTACACGCATCGGTGCGTCTAACCGCACCAGCAAAAACAATATCGGCTATTACCTGCAAGGGCAGTATGTTCTGGACAAGTTGACCGTGTCGGCTGGGGTGCGTCGCGAAAAGGTTGAATACGACTATGCGCCGAATCCAGACGCCGCCTTGCATGCCACACAACAGCTCAATGCGTGGGACATAGGCAGCAATTATCGTATGGCGCCTAACACCTCGGTTTTTGCCAACTACAACCAATCGTTCCAGGCACCCGACATTGACCGCTTTTTCAATTATGACGGGACGTTTAATGCCTTCATCTCGCCAGAAAAAGTTAAAACCGTGACACTCGGTGCCAATCACACGCAGGGCAATCACCGCATGAAATTGGCCGTGTTTCGCGCCAACCTTAAAAACGAGATTTATTATTTCAGCCAACCGTGGCCGTTACCTAGTTACAACACTAACCTCGACAAAACCCACAAATACGGACTGGAATTGCAGGACAGCTGGCGTATCCGGCCGGATCTGAATTTGCGTACGGGCTATACGTATACCCGCGCCATTATCGATCACGAAAACAGTGGCGGCGGTGCGTTTGACGGAAAAAACCTGCCTGGCGTGCCGCGTCACGGCGTAACGCTCGACATGCAATACGACTGGTCCGAGCACAGCACCTTCAATGTAGGCTACGTCTGGCGCAGCAGCTCCTACGCCGCCAATGACTTTGCCAATAACTTTAGCCAGAAGCAGGCGGCATTCCAGAGCACCAACCTGGCGTATCGCTACCGTTATAAGGCCTATGAGTTGTCAGCCGCTATCGATAACGTGTTTGCGCAGAAGAATGGCTTGTGGGTAAGTGATAATGTTATTTATCCGGTCAGCTTTACGCGTAACTACCGGGTAGGTTTCAAGGCCAGTTTCTGATAATAAGATAAGTTGGGAGAAGTGTTAGCTGCTTGATTCGACCACCCGCTTGGGCGGGATAGTCGGGTGGCGTACAATTCGCGTTAACGCAATTTAAGGAGTGCCCCATGTCGCTATCGTTCAAGCACCGTTTATGGATACTCCTCGTACTGGCTGTCATTATGGCCGCCACGCGCATGAGTCACTTCGGCACCTCTGCACTGCTGCCCGACGCAAGTCTGGCGGTATTCCTGCTGGCTGGCGTGATGGGCTTGTCTGCAGGCTGTCTGGGTCTGCTGATGGCGGCGGCGTTCGGCATTGACGTGGTGTCGGCGCAAACCTCGGTTGAGGCTGGCTGGTGCCTGACTCCGGCTTATTTCGGGCTGATTCCAACCTACGCGATTCTGTGGAGTGCGGGGCGCTGGCTGGCGCGTCGGCATGGCGATTTCCCGGCGCTGTTGAGTGCTGGCGTGGCCTTGGCGGCGGTGGCGGCAGCGTTTGTCGTGTCCAACGCGTTCTGGTTTGCACTGTCGAATACTGTCAGCACGATGAGCCTCGCCGATTATGGTCTGGCTGTGGCCAAATCCTCCCCGCCGTCTCTGGGTAGCGCCGCATTGTATCTGGTGCCTGTCTGGTTGGCCTATCGCTTGACGCACAGCCGCCACGCCACCACCTACTAAGCAACTATTCCTGCTGTAAGCACTGCGGGCTGGCAAATTTTTGCCAGCCCGCAGTGTTTTGTCGCGTGTGTTGTCATACGCACGTCATGCTGCTTTGCTACAAAACGGTTGCAGACGAATGTAGCGTTCCCGCCCATCGTGCTGCGACTGGAGTGGCGAAGTGAATATCCTGATGATTTCGGACGTGTATTTCCCGCGCGTGAACGGCGTATCCACCTCGATCATGACGCTGCGCCGCGAGTTGCAGGCGCTCGGGCACCAGGTCACGCTGGTCGCGCCTGCGTATGACCAGCACGAAGTGGCCGAGGCCGACATCGTGCGCATTCCCGGGCGGCGTGTGTTGCTCGATCCGGAAGACCGCATGATGTCACAGCATGCCCTGCGCCAGTTAGCGTACACCCTGGCCGGGCAAACATTCGATCTGGTGCATATCCACACGCCGTTTTTCGCGCATTACGCAGGGCTGCGGCTGGCGCGCATCTTCAATATTCCTACCATCGAGACTTATCACACCTTTTTCGAGGAGTATTTGTATCACTACATTCCGTTCTTGCCGAAAGGCGCACTGCGTTATCTGGCGCGGCATTTTTCGCGTCGTCAATGCGCGCAAGTGAACGGCCTGATCCTGCCTTCCATCGCCATGGACGAAGCACTGACGCGCTACGGTGTGCAGGCGTTCAGCCGGATTATCCCGACTGGCATCGAGCTGGCGGATTTCGCTGGATGCGATGGTGCAGCATTCCGGCGTCAGCACAACATTGCCGCGCAACGCCCGGTGGTGGTGTATGTAGGGCGCGTGGCGTTTGAGAAAAACATCGGTTTTTTGATTGAAGTCATGGCTGAACTGCGCCACACCCTGCCCGATGCGCTGTTGGTGATTGCGGGGGAGGGACCGGCTGAAGCAAAACTGCGTAAACAGGTGGAACAACTCGGCTTGGCGCATCACGTATTGTTTGTCGGTTATTTAGAGCGCGGTAGCGAGCTGCCGGCCTGTTACTGTGCGGGAGATGCATTCGTGTTCGCCTCGCGCACGGAAACGCAGGGGCTGGTGCTGCTTGAAGCCATGGCGCTGGGCGTGCCGGTTGTGTCCACTGCCGTGATGGGCACGCGCGATATTCTCGCCGCGCGTCAGGGGTGTCGCGTGGCCGAGGATAACCCGCAGGCGTTCGCCGCTACGCTGCGCGAAGTCTTAACCGATGCGCCGTTACGTGCGCGTTTATCGAACGAAGCCAAAGCCCACGCCTTGAGCTGGACCGCGCCGCAAATGGCGACGCGGGTGCTGGATTTTTACCGCGACGTGATCACGCGCTATTGAGCCTGGCCGACTTCGGCGATAATAGGCATCATGACCGCGTCCCCCTACATTGGCCGTTTTGCGCCGTCCCCCACCGGGCCGCTGCACTTTGGTTCGCTGGTCGCCGCGCTCGGCAGCTATTTGCAGGCGCGCGCGCACGGCGGGCAGTGGCATGTGCGCATGGAGGATGTTGATACGCCGCGTTGTTCCCCCGTCATGGCAGACGATATTCTGCGCACACTGGCGGCATTCGGGTTTGAATGGACGGGCGCAGTGATGTATCAGTCACAACGGCTGGCGGCGTATCGTACTGCCCTGCAGCAGTTGCAGGATGCGGGCTGGGTGTATGCCTGCGGCTGTTCGCGGCTCGAGATTGCTGATTCCAGTGTGCACGGCATCGACGGTCTGGTATATCCCGGCAGCTGCCGCGATGGCCTTATCCAAGGCCACCTGCCGCGCGCGCAACGCGTGCGCACTGATGATCTGCCCTTGTGTTTTGACGATGCGCTGCAAGGCCGCGTGTGTCAGCGGCTGGCATCCGAAGTGGGCGATTTTGTGCTAAATCGCGCTGATGGCTTGTTCGCTTACCAGCTCGCCGTGGTAGTAGACGACGCCGCGCTGGGTATTACCGAGGTGGTGCGCGGCGCTGATTTACTCGCTTCGACACCGCGCCAGATATACCTGCAGCGCCTGCTCGGCCTGCCCACGCCGACATACCTGCATCTGCCTGTGGCGTTAAATGCAGACGGGCAAAAACTCTCCAAACAGACGCAGGCAAGGGCCTTGAATGTGGACGCTGCGTTACCGTTATTGTGTCAGGCAATGGCATTCCTCAATCAGCCGGTACGGGAGGATATCGCCACGCTGGCAGAATTTTGGCGCTGGGCGACAGCCGTCTGGTCGGTCGCTGCGCTGCCACAAGCGCGTGGCGACAATGCTATGCTGTGCACCTGAAAGGAACTCGACATGGCCCTCCCCGAACGTACCCTGCAAGTCATCCAGACCTACGCGCACTTCATCCATGCCGTCGCTACCGCCTGCCTCAAACCCGAATTGCTGCCGCAAGCCCAGCAGATGCTGGCACAAGCCGAGCAGCAGGGCTGGGGCGTGATGGTGATGGCGCTGCGCCAGGTGATTGCCGGCAAGCGCGACAGCAGCGTGTACGCCGGACTGGACGACGACGATCGCATCATCGTCGAGGCGATTTTGCGTGGCATTCAAGACCCGGCCACGCTGCCAGACCCTAACCAGCAGCCCGATCCCAGCGCCGCCGCGCCGGGGCTGGCTGGGCTGATTCATGCTGCCGCCACAGGCGATGTGGCCGCCTTGTCGGCACTGGCGAATATGGCCGAGCAGATGGTCAAGGTCGGGGGTGACATGGGGCGGCTGGGCGGCAGCATGCGGCGCTTGGTCGATGGCGAGCGCGACGTGGATTTGCTGACGCGGGGCATGACCGTTCAAGGACGCGATCTGGTAGCCAAGCTGGTCGAAGAACTGGCCAGCTACAACGTGCATTGAGCCCCCCAATCCGCTATCATCGCCGCACTTAATTGAGGAGCAAATCACATGGCAAGAACCGTTAATTGCATCAAACTGGGACGTGAAGCCGACGGCCTGGATTTCCCACCCATGCCTGGCGAAATGGGCCAGCGCCTGTACGCCAACGTCTCGAAAGAAGCCTGGGCCGGCTGGATCAAGCACCAGACCATGCTGGTCAACGAAAACCGCCTCAACCTGGCCGACGCCAAGGCGCGTAAGTACTTGATGGAGCAAGTGGAAAAATACTTCTTTGGCGAAGGCGCCGATCAGGCCGCCGGGTACGTGCCGCCGAGCAAGTAGGCGTGTGCACAATAAAAAAGCCGGGTTTCCCCGGCTTTTTTATTGTGCACAAAACACGCTCAATGCGACGCGATGCGCTCGATTTCTTCCACCGTGGTATGACGCACGTCTTTGCCCTTCACCATGTAGACCACGTATTCCGACATGTTTTTGGCGTGGTCGCCCATGCGCTCGATGGCTTTGGCGACGAACATGATGTCGATGAACACCGAGATGGTGCGCGGGTCTTCCATCATGTAGGTGATGAGGTGGCGCATCATCAGATGAAATTCTTCATCGACCTGCATATCCTGGCGCGCGATGTCGGCGGCGCTGGTGACATCGAGGCGCGCAAAGCCGTCTAGCGCCCGACGCAGCATTTCCAGCACCAGCCCGGCCATGAATTTTATTTCGTTGAAGCGCGTCTGAGTCAGGCGATCCGCTTCGTAAATCTGCTTGGCCATGCGTGCGACTTTCGATGCTTCGTCGCCGATGCGCTCAAGGTCGGTGATGGTTTTGACCACCGTCATTACCATGCGCAGGTCGGACGCAGTCGGCTGGCGGCGTGCGATGATCTGGGTGCAATCTTCGTCCAGCCCGACTTCCATGGCATTCACGTGGTGATCGTTGTTGATGACCATCTCCGCCAGTTCAAGGTTGCCGCTGGACAACGCTTCGATGGCATTGGTGATTTGCTCCTCAACCAAGCCGCCCATTTGCAGCACGCGTGCGCGGATCGCCTCAAGGTCAGCGTCAAATTGCTTGTAAGTGTGCTCTTGCCCCATTCTGGGTGCCTCCGTTAAGGGTACTGCTTGATTATAGCGTCAGCTGGCGACTGGAAGGTGACGAGTTGATGACAAAAACCGTATTCAGGCGGCGAACGGAATTTCGTAATTGTCGCCGTCAATGCTCAGTGTCAGTACCCAGTCGCGCCGGCCCGTCACGCAAACTGGCAATACAATGCGTGCTTGCCAGACGCCGGGTGCCACCGCCAGCAGGCGGTAGCGGTTAAAGCCCATGTCCATGCCGCGCATGGTGAAGCTGGCGTAGCTGTCTTTGATGGCAGGTGCGTTCAGTTGTAATACAAACGGGCGCAGGCCGGACGGGGCGCCAATAAAGCGCAGCTGCGCGGGCTGGCCGTTGACGGTGAGCGCGCAGCCCTGGGTGGGGTCGGGGCAGGTCAGCATCACGGGCGCGGTGTTATCGGGTTTTAGTACGTGGTAGAGCTCGGCCCCAATAAGCGCGAGGATGAACAGAATCAATGCGGCGCACTTGAGCGGGTAACGCAGGTCGCAGGTAAGCCAGCCGGACAGGCGTTCGCGCAGCGTCATTGCCAGGCACTCCGTAACAGCGCAATGCCATGGGCGCCGTGGTCGCGCGCAGTGTCGAGATCAGCGTGCCCGAGTCCGCCCAGCGCGTAGATGGGCAGGATGCGGTGCCGGCAGAGTTGCGCAAATTGTATCCAGCCCAGCTCAGGTGCGCCGGGGTGGCTCAGGGTCGGTAGCACCGGTGACAGCAGGGCAAAATCGCAGCCGAGCAATTCGGCACGTGCGAGTTCGTCGGCGTTGTGGCACGACGCGGCAACCAAAGGCAAATCCGGGCGTGCGGTGAGTTGACCGAGCTGGACAGCGTTGAGCTGCACGCCGTCGGCACCGAGACGCTGCGCGAGGGCGATGTCGGCGTTCAGAAGCACGCGTGCGCTGCGCGCGTGCGCGCGTGCGATAACGTGGCGGGCAAAGTCTTCCAGTGCCGCCGGCGGCAGATGTTTTTCACGTATTTGAACCAGCTTGAGGCCATTCGCCAGCGCTGCGTCGAGGCGCGGCAAAAACGCTGTCGGGTCGTCACCGGCTTGCGTGATGCCGTACACCGCTGGCAAACCGAGCGCGGCAAAAATGGGTGCGTTGGCGGGCAGCACCGGACTGACGTCGATGGCGTGGGCGTGTTGCCAGGCCAGCATTTGCCCCTCTTGCGGCTGCGGTTCGCCGCGCCAGCCGCTGACGCGGAAAAACGACAGCGTGACATGTGCGTGCGGATAGTCGTAATGGCGCGTCAGCCAAGGCGTGGCGTGGGTGACCTCAATACCGAGTTCTTCGTCGAGCTCGCGCACCAAAGCGGCGTGTGCGCTCTCACCGGCCTCGACCTTGCCGCCGGGGAATTCCCAATAGCCGGCGTAGGGTTTACCTGCTGGTCGGCTGGCGAGCAGAAAGCTGGTATCGGCACGTGTTACGACCGCAACGGCAACCTGGGTGCGCTTATTCAAAGGTAGGCTCCTTGCCGCGTAGCTTGAACATCAGCCAGGGGGCGATGAGCATTGCTAGCATGGTGCGTTTGAGCAAAGGCAGCGCCTCTTTACGCGACAGGTTGGCGGCGCGCAGCGCCAGATAGAACGCGAGTGCAAAACTCACTGTCAGGTTCATCATGCCGATCATCAGCACGCCGGTGGCCGATAACACGATGGTCAACCAGGGAAGCTGCCAGCCCAGCGCCTGCCAGCCATAGGCGAAATTGGCCGAGCTGAAGGCAATGTGGCGAATGTCCAGCGGCAGGCCGGAGAGCGCCCCAAACGCCGCCACCATGCCCAGGTAAAATCCGAAAAAGGCATTGCCCGCCAGGCCACCAAGGTGGCCGCCGATGTATTGCACGAGGCCATGCCAGCCGCGCTGACTGATCAGATGAGCGGGCCAGCTGAGGCGAGCCAGGCGTTCCGGGATGCGCTCATAGACGCATTTATTGTCGTAGTAGCCACTCACAATGCCGGATAGAAACAGCCCGACGGCCGCCACAGCCGCATAAAACAGGTTCATCGGCGCAGCCAGGTTGATTTCTGCCAGCAGCTTTTGCGCTTTGAGTGCGTCTACCGGCTGCACGCCCAGGTAATAACTCAGACCGCTGGCGAGCAGCGCTGCGGTGGCAAACGCCAGCAGCAGGTTACCGGCGATGGCTGCGAATTGCGAGGCGTAGACGCTGGTGACGAAACTTTCCAGGATGCGGTTTTCGTGCGCATCGCTGCGCGCGCGCGCGATGGTGTGCGCCATCAGGCTGGCGGTCATGGCGGGCTGTTTGGTGGCGACACTGAAATGCAGCACAAAAATAAGAATAAATCCCAGGGCGTAATTCAGGCTGATCAGCAGCGCTTCCTGAAATGGCACCAGATGCGCCTTGACGATCAGCACCTTGAGTAGCGCCATGCAGGCAATGATGATGCCGCCGCCTGCGGCCGACAGGAACATGTTGCGCAGTTCATGGCCGTTGTCGGCAATGTAATGCTGCCCGGTCTGACCGGCGTGCTGGGTCACCTGATACGCCAATCGGCCGGTAGTGGCTGACATCAAGTTACTCACATTGTAACGCTCGCCTGAAGCGGCGCTCAGTGTCAGCCACAGCTGGGTGAGCAGGTCGGCGCGGTGGAGTGCGGTGTCAGCTTCGAGCAGCTTGAGTAACTGACGCACACGCGCCATCTGTTGCTGCAACCGGGCGCTTTGCAGCGTGAGGTTGACGCTGGTGCCGACGCTGACTGAGCGGCGCCGGATACGTTCCAGCACGTCTTCACATTGATCCAGAATCACCATCGCCTGGCTGCTGTCCAGGTGCGGCTGGGTCGGGTCACGGTAGTGCGCCAGTAGCGCGGCGATTTCTTCATGCTGCGCCAAAAACGGCGAGGCATAGGCTTCTAACGTGGGTTCGATGCGCAGCAACTCGGGATCGAGCCCGGCTGATGCGATGCGGTGCGACAGACCGTTGATGGCATCGATCAGATTGGCTTTCAGGCTGGCAGCCATGGGCGCGTCGATATTGGCCAGATCGAGTGCTGCAAACAGACGCTGCCACAACGTGGGCGACAGGCTGGCAATCCATTCGGCATCGCCTGGCGCGAGCATTTCGTCCATCCAGTCGCGCAGTGAATCGGGGGTGGGCGCGGGCGGCAGCATTTTAAAGCGCAGCCGCCGCCACAGTTCGACACCGAACGTGCGATCCGGCAATATCCCGCTGTCGCGCAGCAGGCTGCCGACATTTTTGACTTGTAGCAAGCCCAGCAGGTGAAAGCGCAATCCCTGCGCCAAGCTGGGATTGCGTTCGACCACACCAAGCAGATCGGCAAAATGCGTGGTGGCGCGCTCGGTTGCCTCAAACGTGCCGGGTCGCAGGTGGTAAAACAGGCGTTTCACCAGCAGCGGGTCGGGTGCATCCTGGCTGCTGGCCATACGCGCCAGAATGCGTTCCAGATAGGCGACGGTATATTCCATTGAGTCTGTGTGGGTAAAACTGGAGGCTGGAAGCTGCGTCTGTTTCAGCTCTTGTCGGTGATACGCAGGTGCTTCAAAGCGCTGGTGGCGACTTGCACGCGGTTTTGCATGCCGAGCTTTTCCATGATATTGGACAGATGGTTACGTACCGTATTTTCGGACAAGCCGAGTCGGCTGCTGATGGTTTTGTTGGGCAAACCCTGCGCCACCAGCTCGACAATCTCGCGCTCGCGGTGCGACAGCTTGGAGAACATGTCCTGCTGCAGTTCGCCGCGCGCCAGTTTTTGCATGATATGCGATGGGAACATGCTGTTGCCCTGCGCTACTGACTGAATGGCGTGTACCAGCTGTTCGGGGTTGGCGCTTTTCATGATGTAGCCATCGACGCCCGCTGTGAGCGCCTCGCTGATTTCAAAATCCTCGCCCGCCATGGTGAGCATGATGGAACGGATACCGCGTTTTTTGAGTTCCCCCACCAGACTCAGGCCATCGCCGTCCGGCAGGATGCGGTCGAGCAACGCGATATCTGCGGTGTTGGCTGGGTCGGCCAGCCAGGCCCGCGTGGATTTGATGTCCTCGCATTGCCCAACCACGCTCATGTCAGGCGTTTTTTCCAGCGTGCGCGCGGTGCCCAGCCGGGTGAGGGGATGGTCGTCGATGAGAATGATGGCGATGCTCATGGGTTGGCTCTCCATGCCGCTTGCGCGACTTGTTAGGTAGTTGTTCGCTGCATTAACTGCATTGATTATATAGCCAATGCGGACAGGGCACTTATAACGGCAAATTGCGCGGCTTGTGTGGCGCGTGCTGAAACAGCCGGTCGTACAGCACGCAGGGTAGCAGGCGCAATAATTTGGCGACCAGCGCCATCTGCCAGGGCAAGGTGACATAACGGCCGCGCCGGGCGATGGCGTGGGCAGTTTTGGAGGCGGCTACTTCGGCGCGCAGAATGAACGGCATCGGGTAAGGGTTGACGGCAGTCATCGGCGTGACGATGTAACCGGGATTGATCGTGGTGACGGCGACGCCGCTGCCCTTAAGTTCGACACGCAGCGATTCCAGATAGGTGATGGCGGCGGCTTTGGACGCGGAATAGGCGCTGCCGCCGGGCAGGCCGCGGATGCCTGCGACGCTGCCGATACCCGCCAGCACACCGCTGCCCTGCTTGCGCATCGCCACGATGAAGGGTTGAAACGTGGTGACCATGCCGAGCACATTGATGTCCATCACGGCCTTGAATACCGTAAGGTCGTCGGCAAATTCGGTGAGTGTGCCAACGCTGATGCCAGCGGCAGCAATCACGATATCGGGGGTGCCGAAGCGCTGCATGAAATCCGCCGCAGCGGCCTGCATGGCTGCGCTGTCACGTACGTCAAGCGGGTAGCAGGCGCAGTCCCCGAATGGCTGGCTGACTTGGTGGAGCGCCTCAGCGCGGCGCCCGACCAGACCCAGTGACGCACCCTGCGCGGCGTAATAGTATGCCAGTGCGGCACCCAGCCCACTCGATGCGCCGGTAATAAAAACGCGCAGCGGTTTCACGCGTCAGTCCGTGGGGTCATCAATGCTTTTTGGCGGCGCTGTGTTTGGTGGGCTTGACACGTTCCTTGCGGATTTTTTCGATCAGGCTGTCGAGGGTTTTGAACAGCGCGTCTTCGCTTCCAGCCATCGACACCGACGTGCTGTATTTACCGTCAACAAGGAACGCCGGCACGCCGCCGATTTTGGATTCGCGCGTAAGCTGGTTGGCGCGCACCACCTTGCTTTGCACGTCAAACGAGTTGTAAGCATCGATGAAGGTCTTGCGGTTGATGCCGTTTTGCGCGGCCCAGTCGAACAGCGCATTGGGGTCGTTGAGATTCATGCCCTGCATGTGGATGGCGTTGAACAAATCGTCATGCTTGTCCAGCTTGCCCAGCACTTCAAGCGTGTAATAGGCCTTGGCCAGCGGTGCCCAGCTCTGGTTCAGCACGGCTGGAATACGGCGCAGGGCAACGTCTTTTGGCAGCTTTTTCAGCCAGGCGTTGAGTTCCGGTTCAAGGTGGAAACAGTGCGGGCAGCCGTACCAGAAAAATTCGGTGACTTCGATTTTCTTGCCGCTGTCGGTGTTGAGTGCCGGACTCACCAGCTGGTAGTCCTTGCCCGCTATGGGCACGGTGCTGTCGGCATGGCCCAGCGGTGCCAATGCGGCACTAAACAGACCAAAAATCAGGGCAAATTTGCGAATCAGGGACATGCTGCTTCCTCCGTTGGGTGGTTTACTGGGTGTCGTTTGACTGGCTATCGGGTGCTGGGTTCTTTACTTTGACCAGTTGCGCCTTGATTTCGTTTTGTACCAGCGCAGCGCGCACTTTGTTGAGCTCGTCCAGGCTGGTGTAGGGGCCGAGTCTGACCCGGTGCCACAAGCCTTTTCCGGGCAGTTCAGCGGTTTGAATCGCGGCTTCAAAGCCCAGCAGTGCCAGCCGCGCTTTGAGATTGTCCGCGTCAGCACTGTTCGGAAATGCGCCAGCCTGCAGGAAATATTGCTCTCCGGCAGCGGGCGTCGGGCGCTGGTGCAGGTCCTGCTCGGTCATCGGCGTTTCATTGCCGGGCAGGATTTTGTAGAAATCAAAGCGCGGTTTTTCGCTGTCGGTGGCAGGGGGTGCCGCATTGGGCGCGACCGGTGCGGGTTTTGCCGATTTGCTTGAGGGCGGCGTAACACTGGTTGTGTCGCGCGTTTTGAACGGGTTGCTGCGATCCACCCACAGCGCCACGCCCGCGGCAACGGCGAGGCCGACAATCACGCCGATCATGATGCCGGAAAACAGCGAGCCGGCTTTTTTGCGCTCGACAGGTCGAGTTCGGGTATTGCGTGCCATATTTATTCCTTACATTTTATCCGGACAGCTCACGCCGAGCAGGTGCAGCCCCTGGCGCAGCGCGTGGCGGGTGGCGGTAATCAGCGCCAGACGGGCGTGGCGCGTGGTGGCGTCGTCCACCAGAAACTGTTCGGCGTTGTAATAGGTGTGCAGCGCAGCGGCGATGTCCTTGAGCGCGTAGGCGAGGGTGTGCGGCGCCAGATCGCGTGCTGCGGTTTCGACCACGCCAGGGTATTCGGCCAGACGGTGCAGCAGGTCGAGTTCGTAGACGCTGGTGAGCGGGGTGCAGTCGGCGTCCTTGAGCGCCGCCACGTCGCCGCCCCATTGTGCCAGCACGCTGCAGATACGCGCATGCGCATACTGGATGTAATATACCGGGTTGTCGCTGGTCTGCGATTTGGCCAGGTCGAGGTCGAAATCCAGATGCTGGTCGGACTTGCGCAGCACGTAAAAGAAGCGCGC
>DMQT01000097.1:3382-7759 GCA_003455595.1 Betaproteobacteria bacterium | reverse complement strand
CCCCACACGTCGATGAGCCAGTCAAAGCCGCGCTCAAGTTTATTCAAGTGGTATGCAATATCCGACGCAAAATAAGTGTACTGGCCGTTCTCGCGCAGCACTACGCGGTCTTTTTCGTCGCCGAAATGGGTCGAGCGGAACCACTTGGCACCGTCCTGCACATAAATGTGGCCGTTCTGTTCCAGCAGTGCCAGCGTGCGTTGCACCATGCCTGAGTCGTACAGCGACTTTTCCGAAAACCACTGGTCAATCTGTACGCCGAATTCGAGCAGGTCGTTACGGCAGTCGCCCAGCTGCTCGGTCAGCACCAGGTCATGTACGTAGCCATAATCGGCGCCCAGCAAGGTTTTGGCGTTGGCAATCAGCTGATCGAGATGGGCGTCGGGCGCAGCGGTAAAGTCCGGCACGGCCTTGAACACCTGCGCGGCGTCATGCACATAGCGCTGGGCGTGGGCGTCGTGAATCATCTGCGCCATGTCGCGTACATAATCGCCCTGATAGGCGTTGGCGGGAAACGCCACCGCCAGGCCGCAAAGTTGCAGATAGCGCAGCCAGGTCGATAGCGCCAGAATGTCCATCTGCCGCCCGGCGTCGTTGACGTAATACTCGCGCGCCACCTCATAGCCTGCAGCAGCCAGCAGATTGGACAGGCTGGCACCGTACGCCGCACCGCGGCCATGGCCGACGTGTAGCGGGCCGGTCGGGTTGGCCGAGACGAATTCGACCTGCACCTTTTTACCCGCGCCGATCCTGCTGTTGCCGAACGCGTCGCCCTGGGCAAAGATCTGCGGCACGATCTGCTGGTAGGCGGCAGGCTTGAGAAACACGTTGATGAACCCGGCACCGGCGATTTCGGTTTTGTCCACCAGCGCCGAGGCGGGCAGGGCGGCCTGAATCAGCGTTGCCAGTTCGCGCGGATTGCGGCGCAACGACTTGGCAAGCTTCATCGCCACGCTACAGGCGTAATCGCCGTGCGCCGCGTCACGCGGGTGGTCGAGCTCGATGCTCACGTCGCCCGCGTCGGGCACACAGGCTGTCAGTGCCTGTTGAAACAGGCTGGCAAGGTGGGGTTTGATTTCGATGTAAGGGCTAGGCATGGCGTGGTCAGTAAAAAAGCTTACGTATTATAGCGGTAACGTCAGATTTCCAGTGGGTCAACGTCAAGGTGCCAGCGCACAGCAGCGGATTTGAGGGCCGTCAGGCTCGGCATCCAGGCTGACAGCAGGCGTTGCAGCGCCTGGCGGCTGGGCGATTGCAGTAGCAGCAGGCCGCGCTCGAGTCCGGCTTTGCGCGGCATGGCGGCGGGGGTGGGGTCGAACAGGGTAACCTGGTCGGCGGCGGGCGCGGCGGCTTTGGCGCGTTGCAAAAATGCCAGCGCGGTGTCGATCTGCGGTGCTTCGGCGCGCAGCACCGCCTGGTGTATAAACGGTGGGAAGCCGCTGGCGGCACGCTCGCTCAACAGGCTGGCAGCAAATGCCGCGTAGTCGTGGCGTTGCAGCAGTTGATACAGGTGATGATCCGGGAACTGCGTCTGGATCAACACTTCGCCCGCCACGCTGGCGCGCCCGGCGCGTCCACCGACTTGCATGAGCTGGGCAAACAGGCGCTCGCTGGCGCGAAAATCCGGGCTGTACAACGCGCTGTCGGCATTGATGACGCCGACCAGCGTGAGGTTGGGGAAGTCATGTCCTTTGGCCAGCAGTTGCGTACCGACCAGAATATCGGCTTGATTGGCGCGAATTGCTTTCTGCATGGCGGGCCAGCTATCCTTGTTGCGCGTGCTGTCGCGGTCAACCCGCAGAATGCGCGCAGCGGGAAAACGGCGCGCCAACGTGTCCTCCAGCCGTTGCGTGCCAAAGCCGCCGGGTTTCAGATCGAGATTGCCGCAATCGGGACAGGCATGCACGATGCGCTCGACGTGACCGCAGTGGTGACAGCGCAGTTGTTTGTCGCGCAGGTGCAGCACCAGCCGCGCCGAGCAGCGCGTACACGCCGCGCCCCAGCCGCATTCGGTGCACATTAGCGTCGGTGCATAGCCGCGCCGGTTGATGAACACCAGGCTTTGCTGGCCGAGCGCCAGGCGCTGTTCGATGGCGCTGAGCAGCTGGCTGGATAAGCCATCCTCGGGGCGGTTGCTGCGCGTGTCGAGCAGGCGGATGGTGGGCAGTTGCGCGGTGGCAATTGCGCGTTGCGGCAGGCTGATTAACGCATAGCGGCCGTTGCTGGCGTTGTGCCAGGTTTCCAGCGCGGGCGTGGCGGACCCCAGCAGCACCGGAATTTTACGTTGCTGGGCGCGCATCACCGCCACGTCGCGTGCCGCGTAGCGCAAGCCGTCCTGCTGATGAAACGAACTGTCGTGTTCTTCATCGACTATGATCAACGCCAGATCGGGCAGCGGCGTAAACACCGCCAGACGCGTACCGAGTACGATGCGCGCGCGCCCTTGTACTGCCGCCAGCCAGTGTGTCAGGCGCTCGGCTTCAGCCATGCCGCTGTGCAGGGTGGCAATTTCGATGTCGGGAAAGCGCGCCTGAAACACGCCGGTCAGCTGCGGCGTGAGGTTGATTTCCGGCACTAGCAGCAAGGCTTGGCCGCCTTGTTGCAGCGCCTGGGCAACCAGGTGCAGGTATACCTCGGTCTTGCCGCTGCCGGTCACGCCGTGCAGCAGGCAGACGTAAAACTCGCCGAACTGTCCACCGATTTGCGTCACAGCAGCTTGCTGTGCCGGGGTCAGCGTGGGCGCACTGTCCGCCGCTGTGGTGATGGGATTGAGCCGTGCGGGTTGGCTGGATTGCGTGACCCAGCCCTGCGCAAGCCAGCGTCGCAGTACGCTGCGATAGCTGCTGCCGACCACCGCCAGCGTGGCTGCGCTATGTGGCTGGCCGTCGCGCAACACAGCACAGAGCGCGCGCTGCGCCAATGCCCGGGCAGGAAAAGCATCTTCGTGTAATTGTTGACCAGCTTCGCTCAGCGCCCAAGTGGTCACGCTTTTGGGCTGCACCGGTTGCACTCGGCGCAAGGCGGTCGGCAGTGCTGCCAACACAGTCGCACCGAGCGGGTGATGATAATACTGGCTGCAAAAGCGCAATAGCCGTAATAGCTCGGCGGGGAGGGGCGCGGTGTCACGGTACACCGCGGCTATCGGCTTGAGCTTGTCGAGCGCGTGTGCGCTGCTGTGACTCAACTGCATGACGACGCCGACCAGCTGCTTGCGCCCAAATGGCACCAGTACGCGGCAGCCAATATCGGCTGGGGTCAGCTCGGGCGCGTGATAATCAAACAGGCGGGGTACGGGCAGGTCTAGCGCGACTTGGGCGATGCAGGTAGGTGTGGCAGTCTGGGCGGACGCGCTGGACATGGAAATGAGGCGGTTAAGTTAGGACGTTTTGCTAGTGTGAATTCTATCTAATCGTGCTAATGCATTATTGCGTCAGGAAAAATTGAGTTATCCACGTAATCTGTGGATAACTTTGTGGGTAAACCAGGGTGAAACCGCTAAAGCTGATGACCCAAAAGGCTTTTTGTCTCGGGCGTAAAAAAACAGCAACATTGTAAAGTTATTAAAAACAATAACTTGGATGTTTTAGGTTCGCGTCAACAGAATTTTATAATAAATATAGATATGCGCTATTTTTGTGCATAAGTATTCATTCATATTGACTTTGTAATAATCCTTGTGTGCCAAATTGGGGCATATCAACCAGCAGGTCATATTCCCGTTACGTGATACGGACGGCTCAGCGTATGCACTGCCTCAATCATCGCCGCCGCGTTTTCCGGTGGTGTGAATTGCGAGATGCCGTGACCGAGGTTGAACACGTGGCCATTGCCAGACCCATAACTGGCCAGCACCTTGGCGACTTCGTTGCGCACGGTGTCGGGGTCGCTCAGCAGGATAGCTGGGTCGAGATTGCCTTGCAATGCCACCTGATCGCCCACCCGGCTACGGGCGCTGCCAATGTTCACGGTCCAGTCCAGCCCGAGTGCATCACAGCCGGTGGCGGCCATGGCTTCGAGCCAGTTGCCGCCGCCTTTGGTGAATAGAGTCACCGGCACGGTTGCGCCGTGGTGCTCGCGTTGCAGATTGGCGACGATTTCCTGCATGTAGCGCAGCGAGAATTCCTGGTACGCAGCATGCGACAAGGCACCGCCCCAGGTATCGAAAATCATCACCGCCTGCGCGCCGGCCTGGATTTGCGCATTCAGGTAGTCGGTCACGGCACGGGCATTGGTGGCGAGGATGTGGTGCAGCAGATCGGGCCGTTGATACAGCATTTTCTTCACGGTGGCGAAGTCGGTGCCGCCCTGGCCTTCGATCATGTAACACGCCAGCGTGAACGGGCTGCCGGAAAAACCGATCAGCGGCACGCTGTTGTC
>DMQT01000097.1:0-3373 GCA_003455595.1 Betaproteobacteria bacterium | reverse complement strand
TCGGGAATGGTGAGGATGTCGGAAAACAGAATGGCGGCGTCGAGCGGAAAACGCGCCAGCGGTTGCAGCGTGACTTCCGTTGCCAGATCGGGATTTTTGCACAGGGACAGAAAATCCCCGGCACGCGCCCGCGTCTGGTTGTATTCCGGCAAATAACGCCCGGCCTGACGCATCATCCACACCGGCGTGTAATCGACGGGTTGGCGCATCAGTGCACGCAGGAAGGTATCGTTTTTGAGTTTGGACATGGGGTCTATTCTTTAAATGCCTTAGCTACACAGCGCGCCGGGAAGTCCAAAATTGACGGGTTTCTGCGCTGCGTGGAAAGTGAGTTTGGTATTACCACACGCCCAGATAGGCCAGTATGCCTTCCGCCGCTTCACGTCCTTCGAACACGGCAGTGACCACCAGATCGGAGCCGCGCACCATGTCGCCACCGGCAAAGATTTTGGCATTGGCGGTCTGAAACTTGTGTGCGCCGCCTTTGGCGACGACACGGCCACCCTGGTCGGTGGTGATGCCGAAGTCGGTAAACCAGGGCTGTGGATTGGGGCGGAAGCCGAACGCGATTACGACGCGGTCAGCCGGAATGATTTCTTCCGAGCCGGGCACCACCACCGGGGTGCGGCGGCCACGTGCATCGGGCGCACCGAGCTCGGTGGTGACCAGTTTCACGCCCTCGACCCTGCCGTTGCCGACAATCTCGACCGGCTGGCGATTCCACAAAAACTGTACGCCTTCTTCTTTGGCGTTGCCGACTTCGCGTTTGGAGCCGGGCATGTTCTTCTCGTCGCGCCGGTAAGCGCACGTCACCGACGTCGCGCCCTGGCGGATGCTGGTGCGGTTGCAATCCATCGCCGTATCGCCACCGCCCAGTACCACCACGCGCTGCCCCTGCATCGAGTGATAGGTGTCGTCGGGTTTTTCGAAACCCAGGCAGTGGTTGACGTTGGAAATCAGGAACGGCAGCGCTTCCAGCACGCCGGGCAGGTCTTCGCCGGGGAAGCCGCCTTTCATGTAGGTGTAGGTGCCCATGCCCATGAACACGGCGTCGTATTCATCCATCAGCTGCTGCATGGTGACGTCTTTACCAACTTCGACACCCAGGCGGAATTCCACGCCCATGCCCTGCAGCACTTCGCGGCGCCGCGTCATCACCCATTTTTCCATCTTGAACTCGGGGATGCCGAAGGTGAGCAAGCCGCCGATTTCTTCATAGCGGTCGAACACCACAGGCGTCACGCCGTTACGCGCCAGAATGTCGGCACAGCCCAGACCTGCCGGCCCGGCGCCGATGATGGCCACGCGCTTGGTGGTCGGCACCACCTGACTCATATCGGGACGCCAGCCCAGCTTGAAGGCTTCTTCCGAAATGTATTTTTCGATGTCGCCGATGGTGACTGCGCCGAAACCGCCCACCGCTTCGCCAAAACCGTCGCTGTTGAGGGTGCACGCGCCTTCGCACAGGCGGTCTTGCGGGCACACGCGGCCGCACACTTCGGGCAGCGAATTGGTCTGGTGCGACAGTTCCGCCGCTTCCAGCAGCTTGCCCTCGTTGACCAGCTTGAGCCAGTTGGGGATGTAATTGTGCACCGGACATTTCCACTCGCAATACGGATTGCCGCATTCCAGGCAGCGCCCGGCCTGTTCGCCCGCCTGAGCGGCGTCCATCGGCGCGTAGATTTCCTTGTACTCCATGCGGCGGATTTCCGCCGAGGCCTTCGCGCCGTTCTGGCGCGGAATATTCATGAATTGAAAAACGTCGGACATGGGCTATTCCAATGCGGCGCGAGGCCGGTTAGTCTTTAAGTAGGGAGTCCAGCGTGACGGCTTTGGGCTTGACCAGCCAGAAGCACGCCACCACCTCGTCGAAATTCTCCAGCATCCAGCGGCCACGCGCGCTGTTGGTGTGCAGCACGTGCGTTTCGATGCGGGTTCTCAGGAAATGCCGGTAGTCCACAGTCGATTCGGTATTGATGCGGTGCATGTCGATGAGCTCGTTGTTGTAACGATGCACAAACTGATCATGGGCGTCGTACACCAGGGCAAAGCCGCCGGTCATTCCCGCGCCGAAGTTGAGGCCGGTTTCACCCAGCACCACGACGCAGCCGCCGGTCATGTATTCGCAGCAGTGGTCGCCTGCGCCTTCCACCACGGCGTTGGCACCCGAATTGCGCACTGCGAAGCGCTCGCCGGCCAGCCCCGCTGCGTAGAGTTCGCCGCTGGTTGCGCCGTACAGGCAGGTGTTGCCGATGATCACCGCCTCGTGCGCGACGAAGCCTGAACCAGCCGGCGGCTGAATGGCGATACGCCCGCCCGCCATGCCTTTGCCGACATAATCGTTGGCGTCGCCTTCGAGCAGCAGGTTCAGCCCGCGCGCGTTCCACACGCCGAAGCTCTGCCCGGCGGAACCGCGCAGCTTGAGCGTGAGGCAATTGTCAGGCAAGCCCGCCGCGCCGTGGGCACGCGCGATTTCACCGGACAGACGTGCGCCCAGCGAACGGTTCACGTTGCGCACACGGTATTCGAGCGTGGTCGGGGTCTGATTGCGGATGCACTCGGCGGCGTCCTTGACCATCTGTTCGGCCAGCTCGCCTTTATCAAACGACGGGTTGGATGGTTCCACGCAGAAACGCGGCACGCTGTCGGGAATCGTGCCCTGGCTCAGCAGCGTTTGCAGATTCAGACGTCCTTGCCGTGGCGTGTCGCCAGCGCTCAATTTGAGCAGGTCACTGCGACCGATCAGTTCCTCAATGGTGCGCACGCCGAGTTTGGCCATCCATTCGCGTGTTTCCTGCGCCACGAAGGTGAAGAAGTTGACGACCATCTCGGGCAGGCCGACGAAGTGCTGCTTGCGCAGGCGTTCGTCCTGCGTGGCGACGCCGGTGGCGCAGTTGTTGAGGTGGCAGATGCGCAGGTATTTACAACCCAGCGCGATCATCGGCGCGGGGCCGAAACCAAATGATTCGGCACCGAGGATGGCGGCTTTCACCACGTCGTAGCCGGTTTTCAGGCCGCCGTCGGTCTGCACGCGCACGCGCCCGCGCAGGCCGTTGGCGCGCAGCACCTGCTGGGCTTCGCTCAGGCCGAGTTCCCACGGCGTACCGGCGTATTTCACGCTGGTCAGCGGCGAGGCGCCGGTGCCGCCGTCGTAGCCGGAAATGGTGATAAGGTCGGCGTAGGCTTTGGCCACACCGGCGGCCACGGTACCGACGCCGGGTTCGGCCACCAGTTTGACCGACACCAGCGCCTGCGGATTGACCTGCTTCAGGTCAAAAATCAGCTGCGCCAGGTCTTCGATGCTGTAGATATCGTGATGCGGCGGCGGCGAGATCAGCGCGATACCGGGGCCGGTGTGGCGGATGGCCGCTAT
>DMQT01000252.1:488-6218 GCA_003455595.1 Betaproteobacteria bacterium | reverse complement strand
GCAGAAGACGGCATACGAGATGTAGAGAGGTCTCGTGGGCTCGGAGATGTGTATAAGAGACAGGACAACTGCTGCGCAAAAATGGCCGAATTTTTGCTGACGCAGTTCAATCTGACGGCGGATGACCTGTATCAGGTCAACGGCTTGGTCAATCTGGTTCGGCTAATGCAAATCCCCGATCAGGTGGATCGACCCGACCTCAAGTTCGCGCCTTTCATGCCCGGCCTGCCGAGCAATCTGGCCAAGGAAGGTGCGCTGTTTGCGGCGATTCGCAAGGGCGATATTCTGCTACACCATCCGTTCCAGTCGTTCCAGCCGGTAATCGATTTCATCCGCCAGGCCGCCGACGATCCCAAAGTGTTGGCGATACGCCAGACCGTGTACCGCACCGGCACCGACTCGATGCTGATGGAAGCGCTGATTGCCGCCGCGCAAAGCGGCAAGGAAGTGACGGTCGTGGTGGAACTGATGGCGCGCTTCGACGAAGAAGCCAATATCAACTGGGCAGGACGGCTGGAAGATGCCGGTGCCCACGTGGTGTATGGCGTGGTGGCGCACAAAACCCACGCCAAAATGGCGCTGGTGGTGCGGCGCGAGGACGGCAAATTGCGCCGTTATGCGCATCTGGGCACCGGCAATTACCACGCCCGCACCGCTCGCCTGTACACCGATTTTGGCCTGCTCACCTGCAACGAGGACGTGTGTGCCGATGTCAACGACATCTTTACCCAGCTCACCGGCCTCGGCAAGGCCTCGCGCCTCAAGTATCTGTGGCAATCACCCTTTACCCTGCACAGCCAGGTACTGGCTGCGATTAAACGTGAAACTGCACTGGCGCAGTCGGGCCAGCCTGCCGAGATTATTGCCAAGATGAATGCACTGGTTGAGCCCGACGTGGTCAGCGCATTGTATGAAGCGTCACAGGCGGGGGTAAAAATCAGTTTGCTGATTCGCGGCGTATGTGTGCTGCGCCCGGGCATTCCCGGTCTGTCAGACAATATCCGCGTGCGTTCGGTGATTGGCCGTTTTCTCGAACACACGCGCATTTTCTACTTCCGCGACGGCGGCGCAGAACGCGTGTATTTGTCCAGCGCAGACTGGATGGATCGCAACTTTTTCCGCCGCATCGAGGCATGTTTTCCGGTACTCGAACCACGCCTGAAAAAGCGCGTCATCGCCGAAGGTCTGAAACCCTATCTGAAAGACAACACCCAGGCCTGGGATATGGATATGAATGGTGACTACCGGCGTAAACAGCCGCGTCGCTCCAAACCGTACAACGCGCAGACGGCGTTACTGGAGGCGTTGGCGAAAAACACCGGCTAGACGCGGCACACTGGCGTTGCAAAACTTTGCGCACTCACCACGACCGCTGCTTGATGCCGGCTCCAGTGCAAATCTTCAGGCTTGCTTCTCCACCATCAGCTTGTTGCCGGTATCTTTCCACGCCTGCACTTCCTCCTTCAACGCGGTGCAGGTCAATGGGTTGGCATCCAGCCAGTCGGCTGACAAAGCCAGCCGATACCCCGTGCCAACGCATGTGAGCGCAAGGCTCGGCAACGCGGTACTCACCCGGCTGCGATGAAACAGTACCGCCAGACGCAATGCCAGCACTTGCAAGCGCATGTCGGCTTGGGCGGTGGCGGCCTGGAATTCGGCCAGCTTGAGCAGCCCGCCGCGCTGCGCGCGCACCAGTTGTGCGAGCCGAGCCTGGTCCTTGCGGGAAAAGCCCGGCATATCGGCGTTTTCCAGAATATACGCGCCATGCTTGTGATAACCCGAATGCGCAATCGAGATGCCGATCTCATGCAGCTGCGCTGCCCACTGCAGAAAATTGCGCTGGCTGTCTGTATCGTCCTGCCCCTGCGGCGCTACTTGGGCATACAGCTGCCCGGCCAATACGGCCACGCGTTTGGCCTGACGGGTATCGACATGATAACGGCGCATGAACTGCGCGACGCTGGCGGCACGCATGTCGTGGTGATGGAAGCGCCCCAGCAGGTCATACAGCACGCCTTCGCGCAAGGCACCGTCGGCCACCGTCATTTGCTCGATGCCGAATTCGGCAAACATCCCGCTCATGATCGCCAGCCCGCCTGCAATCACCGGCTTGCGGTCGGACTTGAGCCCAGCCAATTCGAGTTTATCCAGACTGCCCGCGCGGATCAGCGCAACGCGAAATGCCGCCAGACCGCTGGCGCTAATACCCGACTCGGCCCAACCGTTTTGCACCAGCACATCCGACAAGGCGCGCGCGGTGCCGCTCGACCCCACCGCTTCGTGCCATTGCCCGGCATAATCGGCACGCAGGGTTTGCGCCTGGGCGCGCGCAGCCAGCTCGGCCTGCTTCATGGCAGCTTTGTCGACGCTGCCGTCAGGGAAATACTGCTGCGTGTAGTTCACACACCCCAGGTGCAGGCTTTCCATCAGGCGCGGCGCGTAGCCTTCGCCGATGATGCATTCGGTCGAGCCGCCGCCGATGTCGATCACCAGGCGCGGCTGTTCAATTGTGGGCAGGCTGTGCGCCACGCCGATGTACACCAGCCGCGCTTCCTCGCGCCCGGCAATCACTTCAATCGGGTAGCCCAACGCGGCTTCTGCCTGCTGTAAAAAAGCGGCCGCGTTGTTTGCCACGCGCAGCGCGCTGGTACCCACGCAACGCACCACACCTTGCGGCAAGCCACGCAGACGTTCGCCAAAACGGCGCAAACACTCCAACGCGCGCTGTTGCGAGGCAGCGTCCAGATTTTTGTCGGCACCGACGCCGGCAGCCAGACGCACCGGCTCCTTGAGCACATCGAGCGGATAAATCTGGTCGTCCACCACGCGCGCCACTTGCAGTTTGAAGCTGTTGGAGCCGAGGTCTACCGCAGCGAGAATGGAATATTCGTGCATAAGAAAGTGGATTAACCAAAGAACAGATAAGTGACGCCAACCGCCGCGATCAAACCGCCCAGATCCGCCAGCAGGCCGCACGCCACGGCATAGCGTACACGTTTGATGCCGACCGCACCGAAGTACACGGCCAGCACATAGAAAGTGGTTTCGGTACTGCCTTGAATCACCGAAGCCAGCCGCCCGGCAAATGAGTCTGCGCCATAAGTGTGCATGGTGTCGATCATCATGGCGCGGGCGCCGCTGCCGGACAGCGGTTTCATCAAGGCAGTCGGCAGCGCGTCGACCCAGCGGGTATCCCAGCCCATGCCCAGCACCCCGCTGCGCACCGCGTTCATGAACAAATCCAACGCACCACTGGCGCGAAACACCGCAATCGCCACCAGCATCGCCACAAGATACGGGATGATGGTGACAGCAGTGTGAAAGCCGTCCTTGGCGCCTTCAATAAAGGCTTCATACGCATTGACGCGTTTAACCGCAGCGCCGCCGATAAACAACGTTACCAGGCCAAACAGCAGCACATTACTCAACAGTGACGACTGGCGCAGCATCTCGGCAGCGGGTAATTGCGCAAAATATGCCACCAGACCGAATACCACCGCGCTGATCGCGGCGAGATAGGCCAGCACGACTTTATCGAGCAAGTTGATGCGCTGAAAAAATGCCGTCGCCAGCAAGCCCGCCATGGTCGAACAATAGGTAGCGATCAGGATCGGGATAAACACATCGGTGGGATCCACCGCCCCGGCCTGAGCGCGATAGGTGAAAATCGTCACCGGCAGCAGCGTGACCGACGACGCATTAATCACCAGAAACAGGATTTGCGCGTCGGATGCGGTGTCGTGTTTCGGGTTCAGCGTCTGCAGTTCCTGCATCGCCTTGATGCCGATCGGCGTCGCAGCATTATCGAGGCCGAGCATATTGGCCGCCATGTTCATGGTGATGGCACCCAGCGCCGGGTGGTTAGGCGGCACGTCGGGAAACAGGCGCTTGAACAGCGGCGCCAGCAGCCAGGTCAAGCCCTGCAAAAACCCGGCGCGCTCGCCGATGCGCATGATGCCAAGCCACAGCGCCATCACGCCGGTCAGACCCAGTGCGATTTCAAACGCACTTTTTGACGCTTCAAAAGTGGCTTTCATGATCAGCGCAAAGCTGTCGCTATGGCCGAGAAATACCGCGTTGACGACAGCGAAGCCGAACGCCACCAGAAAGAAGCCGACCCAGATGGCGTTTAACATCAGCCCGCCAGCTTGGCGACGGTCATCAACAGCAACAATAACAGCCAGATGCCCAGCACGCGCCACACCAGGCTAATGCTGCTGTCCAGATATTGCGGTTCGGCGTGATCGCCCAACCCCAGTTCGGGACGTTGTAACAGGCCATTTGCGTCGTGTATCGGCAAACCCAGTCGCACGCCCAATGCGCCTGCGCCACTGGCGAGCAAGATGCCGTTTTCGCGGTCTGGCCAGTCCGCCGCTTGCGTACGCCAGCAATACATCGCGTCTTCAAAATCGCCCGCCACGGCAAAGCTCAGCGCCGATAGACGCAGCGGAATCCAGTTGATCCAGTGGAACGCACGCGCAGCGAATTCGCCAAACTGGCCTGCCGCATCAATGCTGCCCCACTTGCGTCCGAGTATCGACGCCAGCCGGAACAGCACCGCGCCTATCGGCCCCAACGGTGACAGCAACACAAAACACACAATGATGCCGAACATCTGGCGATGCGCACTTTCAAAGCAGCGCTCGGCGGTGAGGCGGGCAATGTCGTCAGCGTCGAGTTGGCTGGCATCCAGCCCACGCCAGTCCGCCAGCAAGGCACGTGCGGTATCGATTTCACCCGCTTCCAGCGCACGCGCGATGCGTTCGGTGATTTGGCTGAAATATTTGAACCCCAATGTCAGGTAGAGCACCAGCGCGCTCCAGCCCCAGGCTAGCAAAGGACTGATGTGATGCAGGACGAAATACACCACCGCCACCCCGATCAGGATGGGCAGCACGGCCGCCAGCCAGGCCAGGACACCGTGCTGGTATTGTCCGGCGTTCAACTGGCGCTCGATGTATTGGGTGTAGCGACTGTAGGCCGCATAGTGCGGCAGCGGGTGCCCCAACGGGAAGAAATGCTCCAGCAACAGCGCGGCAATCAGGGCAAAGAAAATCATGTGTAACGCTGCTTAGCGGGGAATTTCCACCGTCAGCGTCCCCATCTGATTGATGGAATTGCCCGCCACGTAGAGCTCCACCGAGGGCATGCGGATATCCTGCCCGCTGGGCTGCAGGTAGTCGTGCAGCGCTTGATAGGCCGCACTCGGTGCCAGCAACATGCTGGCCTGCACGCGCGCGCTTAACACTGGCCGCACAGGCATATCGTCGATCTGTAACGGCGGTTTGACACTCACACCGGCAGGCAGCAGATAACCGACGCGCGCGCGCTGGTCACGCTTTTGTGTAATCCGGGGATCGTCGTACAAGATAGTGATGGCGTTGCCCGGCGTGATGCCCTGGGCGTGCAGTGCATCGGATACTTTTTGCTGTACGTCGGGGATTTTGCCAAAATTACCGACATGTTCAATGTAAACATAGTGATAAGGCCCACCCATGCCTGGCGCTACCGTGGCTGCATTGAACCCGCCCCACCACCAGAACACCACCAGAATGGGCAGTACGAAGGCCAGGGAGAAAGCAAGCCAGTTTTTCTTGATCAAAATACGTCCTTAAGCAGCTAAAACACAGTGGGAAGATACCATAACGCCGCGTCCATTGTCGCGCGTACAATGGCCGCAAACAGCCTATAAATGAGGAGATAACGAAGATGAAAACCCTGTTTGCCTTG
>DMQT01000252.1:0-387 GCA_003455595.1 Betaproteobacteria bacterium | reverse complement strand
AAGATGAAAACCCTGTTTGCCCTGTGTTTTGCACTGCTGCTATCGAGTGCGCACGCTGCCGACTACGCTGCCGTCAGCGTCAAGGTGACGCCCGTCAAAGTCGGTGCACACAGCTATTACGTGCAGGGCCTGTCGGGCGCCGCCTCATCCGAGAATCAGGGCTACATGTCGAACGCCGGATTTGTCGTCACCCCGGCAGGCGTGGTGGTGTTTGATACGCTGGGCACGCCGTCACTGGCGGCGGAACTGGTCAAGCAAATTCACAAGATCACCCGGCAGCCGATCAAGCGCGTCATTATCAGCCACTATCACGCTGACCATTATTACGGCACGCAAGTATTCAAGGCGCTGGGCGCTGAAATCTGGGCGCACAAGAATGGTCAGGGC
>DMQT01000042.1:998-6752 GCA_003455595.1 Betaproteobacteria bacterium | reverse complement strand
TTTCGACCACGTAATCAATCGGCACGCCGGCGGCTTTCATCGCCTCGGCTTGCGGTATCGTGCGTGGAAACCCGTCGAACAGAAAACCCTTGGCGCAATCGGGTTGTTTGATGCGGTCTTTCACCAGACCGATGATGATGTCATCGGAGACCAGCTGGCCGGCATCCATCACCGCCTTGGCGGCCTTGCCCATTTCGGTACCCGCAGCTATGGCGGCTCTGAGCATATCACCGGTGGAAATCTGCGGAATGCCGTAGCGTTCCTTGATGTAATTGGCTTGTGTCCCTTTGCCCGCGCCGGGGCCGCCCAACAGTATCAGTCTCATCTTTTACGCTCCGTTATTATGGGTAATTGCTACGTCAACCTCAGAGCTTATGAGCCTAGACCCGGTTCTGAACAGTTAATTTTATTTATTCCAACATAAAGCCAGTTTCAAACCCACAGCTGGCGTACCTTTTCAAGGTCCTCGGCGGTATCCACACCAGGCGCTGCCGGGTGCTCGCTGATCGCCACGCTGATTTTATAGCCATGCCATAACACGCGCAATTGCTCCAGCGATTCGAACCGCTCGATCGGTGCAGCACTCAGGCTGGCATAAGTTTTAAGAAATCCGGCGCGATACGCATAGAGGCCGATATGACGAAACACCGGCAGGCCTTCCGGCAGACTCTGGCCGGCGGCAAAGGCATCGCGCGGCCAGGGAATTGCCGCCCGGCTGAAATACAGCGCATTGCCGGTGTTATCCAGCACCACTTTGACGACGTTGGGATTCGCCATGCTGGCGTAGTCGTGAATCGCGTGGCAAGCGGTCGCCATCACCGCCTCCGGGTGCAGTTGCAGTTCACGCGCGACGGCGTGGATCAGCATCGGGTCGATGAGCGGCTCATCGCCTTGCACGTTGACCACAATGGCGTCGTCAGGCAGCGCCAACCGCGTCACCACTTCGGCCAGGCGGTCGGTTCCCGAGTTGTGCTCGATAGCCGTCAGCATCGCTTCGAACCCATGCGCCTCGGCCGCTGCGGTAATGCGGGCGTCGTCCGCCGCTACCCACACTGCGCGCGCCCCGCTGGCCTGCGCGCGCTCGGCCACCCGCACCACCATCGGCTTGCCGGCAATATCGGCCAGCGGCTTGGCAGGCAGGCGCGTCGAGGCATACCGCGCCGGTACGATGGCAACGAAGTCCAGCATTACACTTCTTCTGTTTCAGCCAGGCGGCGCGCTTCTTCCTCCAGCATCACCGGAATGTCGTCGCGGATGGGAAACGCCAGGCGGTCAGCCTTGCAGATCAATTCCTGCTCGGATTTTTTATACAGCAACGGCCCCTTGCACAGCGGGCAGACGAGAATATCCAGCAATTTGCTATCCATGACGGTTTCCTAGTTTGGCGAGCACCAGCTCGATCAGATTGGGTTGAAGGACGGCCTGCACCGGCAGCACCCACATGTTGGGCGTGGCGAATGCGCTACATTTTACCGCATCTTTAGCGGTCATCAGGATCGTGTCGGGCCATGCCAGCTCTTGTGCGGCATAGGCATGGTGGTCGGGAAAAACATGGGGTTCAGCCTGTATGCCGAGCGCCTCCAGCTGCTCAAAAAAACGTTGCGGATTGCCGATGCCTGCCACGGCGTGCACCCGTTGGCCAATGAACGCGGTGACATCGGTCGTGCGTGACGGATCGGCCAGATTGACGCAGCGCGTGGCTTGCAGCGCCATAAAAAAAACCGGCAAATCGGCAGGCACATCGGCTGGCCTGGCTGTATCGATTTGATTCGCCACCAGCGCGTCAACGCGGGACAAACGCGCCAGCGGTTCACGCAAGGGCCCGGCAGGCAGCAGGCGGCGATTGCCGAAGCCGCGCGCACCATCCATCACCGCCAGTTCCATATCGCGCGCCAGCCGGTAATGCTGCAGGCCGTCGTCTGAAATCAGCACATTCACGGCGGCGTGCGCCACCAGCAGCGCGCGCCCCGCTGCCGCACGGTCGCGCCCGACCCATACCGGGCAACCGCTGTCACGCGCCAGCAGCACGGGTTCATCGCCTACCTCTAGCGGGGAGCTGTCAGGGTGTACCGATCTGGGAATCTGCGTGGCGCTGCCGCCGTAACCGCGACTGATGATGCCGGGACGGTAGCCGTGGAGTTGTAATTGCTGCGCCAGCCAGATCACCAGCGGGGTTTTGCCGGTGCCGCCAACGCTGATGTTACCGACCACGATGACCGGCACAGGCAGGCGCTGCGCGCGCATCCAGCCCCATTGATACAACTGGCGACGCAGTGCAGTGATCATGCCAAACACGCCAGCCAGTGGAATCAGCAGCATCTGCCAGGCACTGCTGCCCTGCCATTGCTGCTCGATCCAGCGCGCTACCACTCGAACACGCGCTCCACCAGTTCCGCGCTCACCTGCTCGGCCAGCCGCCGTTCCTGCCAGAACAGACGGCGCGCGGTATCGCCGTGCTTGCGTGCGGCAATCGGGTTATCCCGGTATTGCAGCCATGTGGCAATGACATCCTCCACCACCGGCAAAGCCTCATCCAGTTGCGCTTTGGGCAAGACCACAGCCAACGCCCGCGACACAGCTGCGCCGCCCGCCATGGCTTGCCATAGCAGACTCGGACTGAATTGCTCAAGGTGGGTGGCGGTCACGGCCGCAGCGATGGCCGGCAGCCATTTGTCGTCGTCCACCCAGATCACGCTGCCTGCGGCGGGCGGTTCGCGGTTCCAGCTGCTGATCGGCTGAACCGCGCCTGCGGGACGCGCACCACTGACAAACAATACGTCATCGGCAAATGCGGTACGCCAGACGTTGCAGGTGGTGCTTTCTGACGCTGCCTGGTGCAGCCACCATAAATGCCGCGCATGCGGGCCATTCACCAGCGATTTGAAATTGGGATCGACCTGCGCCTGGGTCAGTATCGCGCGCATATCCACCACCGGCGCCTGATTGCGCTGTGCCGCCAGGGATTCGTCGGCCGCATAAATACGCTCGCAGTCAAAATCAGCCGCTTCGGCTAAGTTCACCGCCAGCATATGCGCATGTCCTTTTAACGCCGCCAGCAGATTGGGGCGTGGCCGCGCGCCGACCAGAATCACACCAAACGGCTCAAAACGGGCCATTACCCGCGCAACCGCCTTGGGATGGTCGCACGGCGCGTAGCCCCAGCCGGTTTTGTCGCAATCGTCGAGCAGCGCCAACATGTCGGGATAATCGTGCTCAAACGTAAGCACCAGGCGGATATCCAGCCGCCGGGCACGTATCGCACGCAGCAGCTCAACCGCCAGCCGGACATTTTCTCGCTCGGCCCCGGCGATAATCCACACCACCTTGCCACGCTCGCCCATCGGCTTGAGCCAGCCCCAACGCGCGGCGACACGGCCGATCTGTTTGGCTTTGCGGTCGCGTCGATCGGCCAGCCACAAGCCAAGGCGGTTACTGCCGAACGGGTCTTTCCAGGAGGGATTAGCTGTCATCGAATCACTTGCTGAGCGCAGCCGCTGACCAGGTCAGCGGCTGAATTACTTGAGTTCGCCTTGTTGCGTGGCAAAGGTGATGCGCACCAGACCGGCTTCGCGCGCGGCTTCCATCACGTTAATCACCGACTGGTGCGTGGCTTTGGCGTCGGCATTGATGGTAATGACCGTGTCAGGCTTGCCGTTGGCGGCTTTGGTAAGCGCCTCGGACAGCGTCGCAATATTGGAAAAACTGACCGTCGTGTCGTTGATCTGATAATTGCCCGCCACATCGACCGCGACATTCACCTGCGCTGGCTTGTCCTTGCTTTGCTCGCCCGCAGCTTGCGGCAAGTTGATTTGCAGTTCAGAAAACTTGGCGTAAGTGGTGGTGACCATGAGAAAAATCAGGATCACCAGCAACACGTCGATCATCGGAATCAGGTTGATCTCGGGTTCGTCCCGCTGTTGGCCGCGCTGGAAATTCATGTTGAATCCTTACAAACGCTCGCCATGAACCATCTCGACCAGCTTGATCGCCTGCTGCTCCATCTCCACCACCAGCGCCTCGACGCGGGTGCGGAAAAAGCGGTAGAAAATCATGCTGGGGATTGCCACAATCAGGCCAAACGCAGTGTTGTACAGCGCAATCGAGATACCGTGTGCCAGCACCGCCGGATTGCCGCCCGATGGCGTTTGCGCGCCGAAGATTTCAACCATGCCGATCACCGTGCCGAGCAAGCCCAGCAATGGCGCGATGGAAGCGATGGTACCCAATGCAGTGAGGAAGCGCTCAAGATCATGCGCGGCAGCACGCCCGGCTTCTTCAATGGATTCTTTCATGACTTCGCGCGAGGCTTTGACGTTGCGCAATCCCGCCGCAAAAATACGCGCCAGATGCGAACCCATCGACAACCGTGCGACCATCTCGGCATTCACCCCTTGCTTGCGGTATTCCTGTATCACCATTTCCAGCAGGCCACGCGGTGCAACTTCTTTCTGGCGCAGCGAAATAAAACGTTCGATGACGATGGCAACGGTAAAGACAGAGGCCAGCAACAGGGGCCAGATAGGCCAACCGGCCGCTTCGATGATAGCAAACACGCATGAACTCCCGGGGACTGAAACGCCCACCACTTTAGCGTGGTGTGCCCCATTCGGCAAGGGCGAAGCAAAATACCTCAAGTTGACGTCCAAACTTCAAGGCACAACTGTGATGTTTGATCTAAACCCCGCTCACATAAGGCTTTTTTTATTTACCCACAAAAGCTGTGGATAACTTTGTGGGTAACCTGTTCGGCAATACGCTAAACCACCCGTACATAAGGAAATTTTATCCGGAGGTGATTTTTTAATCGTAATTTATTTCATATAAATCAATAGCTTAAAAAAACATCCTTTGCATCAAGCGTCTAGCGTCGCAGTGCATGTTAAATTGTTGTGACTGTGAAGAACTTCTTGACAAAAACATGTTCACCTTTCCCGATACACCGCCGTCCCAAACTACCCCCATCCTCAGTGTGGCGGCACTTAACCGGCTGGTTCGCCAGACCCTGGAGCAACGCCTGCCGCTGACCTGGGTAGCGGGAGAAATTTCCAACCTGACGCGCGCCAGCTCAGGCCACTGGTACTTTTCTTTAAAAGACGCCGACGCACAGGTGCGCTGCGTAATGTTTCGTAATCGCAACCAATTCATTGACTGGCAGCCTGACAATGGCATGCAGGTCGAAGTGCGCGCCACGCCTACCTTGTATGAACCGCGCGGTGAATTTCAACTGCAAGTCGACACGCTGCGCCGGGCCGGTTTGGGCGCATTGTTCGAGGCATTTGAAGCGCTCAAGTTAAAATTAGGCAGCGAAGGCCTGTTCAATGCCGATAAAAAGCGCGGCCTGCCGGTATTTCCGCGCTGCGTCGGCATCATCACCTCGCCCCAGGCCGCTGCCCTGCATGACGTGCTTACCACGCTGCAGCGCCGCATGCCGAGTTTACCGGTCGTGCTTTACCCCACCCAGGTACAGGGTCGCGATGCGGCAGCGCAGATTGTGGCTGCCCTGCATGCGGCCTACCAACGTGCCGAATGCGATGTGCTGATCGTGTGCCGGGGTGGCGGCAGCATCGAGGATTTGTGGTCATTCAACGATGAAAACGTAGCGCGCGCGATTGCCGCCAGCCCAATTCCCGTTGTCAGCGCCATCGGCCACGAAACCGATTTCACCATCGCCGATTTTGTCGCCGACCTGCGCGCGCCGACGCCGACTGCCGCAGCAGAACTGGTCTGCAGCCACCAGGCCGACTGGCTACAACA
>DMQT01000042.1:0-759 GCA_003455595.1 Betaproteobacteria bacterium | reverse complement strand
CCATCCGGAATACGCAGCGAATGGATGAACACTTATTCCATCTCAACCCACACGCTGTGCTGGCGCGCGGCTACAGCATCGTGCAAAATACACAGGGGGAAATTGTCCATGACAGCACGGATCTGCAACTGAATGAAACGCTGGATATCCAATTTGCCAAAGGTCGAGTCAAGGCCGTTGTGACCCATAAAAGCGAATGAAATTAGTTACAGCGCACGATATTTTACTATTTGTACGCAGACCACATTGGAGTCCTACGGCTTAAAATATGTCAGCAGTAACAGAAAAACGCCAATTCAAACGCACCTCCACCACCCGTGAGGCATACCTGAGCACGCCCCAGCTGGCCCCGCTCGCCTGTGTCATCGTGAATTATTGCCCGCAAGGCGTCATGGTTCGTTTGACCGCGCAGCTCAATGCGCCTCTCTCCGGACTCCTGCACCAACTGGTCACACTCAAATTTATCGCCGGCCATGACGGCGCCAGCGTGTACCGTTTTACCGGACAGGTAAAACGCACCGCAGTCGACACGCTGGGCATTGAAGTTGCACGCTTTCACCCTGACACCTACCAGGAATTAAGCCGCAGCAGCGTATCCGAAACCTCACCTTCCCCGCCTGAAGTGAGCAATGCGATACAGCAGGCAGCGCTCATTTCCTTATGTCAGGAATATTTCTCTCCATTTATACAAAGCGTACTGACATCTTTTTTTGAGCGTATCGAATCTGCTGCCAACGAAACCAGCATGGGCGCAATCAA
>DMQT01000205.1:3521-3980 GCA_003455595.1 Betaproteobacteria bacterium | reverse complement strand
TTGTTGCTGGCCTTGCTGCCGGCCACCTTACTTGCCTTGTCACTCGGTTACTTTTTTACCATATCGCGCATTACAGACCTGGATCAGGCGTTGCGAAATCGCGGCATTGCCATCGCCCGCCATCTGGCACCGGCCAGCGAATACGGCGTTTTTTCAGGTAACCGTGAAATTTTGCAGCACTTGGCCGACTCGGTGCATAACGATCCAGACGTCATTGCCGTGGCTATTACGGATCGTAAAGGCAATATTCTCGCCCGCTATGGCAAGGTTGATAATTTGTTTCTGGTTTCGGCGCAAACCTCGGTTCCCAACAGCGACGCCAACGCTGAGCGGGTGACAGTTAGTCAACGTAATAATAATCTGGTGTTCCGCATACCCATCATCCAGACCGAAGTACAGGTAGATGATTTTGTTTCTGATTTTCCGGCAACAACAGCAGAATCCGTTGCACCTGCCAGC
>DMQT01000205.1:0-3383 GCA_003455595.1 Betaproteobacteria bacterium | reverse complement strand
AAAGGAAATCTGGAAGTGCGGGTGAAACTGGAGCGCGGTGATGATGAGTTCCGTATCCTCGAAAACGGCATCAACGGCATGGTTGCCAAACTGCATACGGCACACGACTATCTACAGGAACAAGTGCTCCAGGCCACAGCCAAGCTGAGTTATCAGGCCAGCCATGACGTGTTGACCGGTTTGATCAACCGGCGTGAATTTGAAATCCGTCTGGAACGGGCGCTGGTCAGCGCGCAACAGCAGGGGCGTGAACACGCGCTGTGTTACATGGATCTGGATCAGTTCAAGATCGTCAACGACAGTTGTGGACACGTTGCGGGCGATGAACTGTTGCGTCAGCTGACCTTGCAATTGCAGCACGAGGTGCGCGAGCGCGACACGCTGGCACGGCTGGGGGGCGATGAATTCGGCTTGCTGCTGGAAAACTGTCCGGCAGAAAAAGCCATGGAAATCGCCGAAATCATGCGACTCACAGTGCGGAATTTTCGTTATGCATATAACGGAAAATCGTTTCTGGTTGGCGTCAGTATCGGTATGGTCATGATTAACCAGGACAGTGACAATGTGACGACCTTGCTGACTGCGGCAGACGCCGCTTGTTATGCCGCCAAAGACAATGGCCGTAATCGTATTCACCTGTATGAACTTGAGGACGGTGAGCTGGCCAAGCGGCGTGGAGAAATGCAGTGGGTCAACCGCATTCATTCGGCCATCGCCGAAAATCGGTTGCGGCTGTATTTCCAGGAGATACAAGCACTTGATCCTGCGCAGCAAGGGCGTCATGTCGAGTTGTTACTGCGCATGATTGATGAGGACGGCCGTTGCCTTCTCCCCATGATCTTCATTCCGGCAGCAGAACGCTATCACTTGATGCCGATGCTGGATCGTTGGGTAATGGAAAACTGTTTTTTGCTGTGTGCGAGTCGTTTCACTCACAGCACGACTGGTTTAAATACGCTAGCAGTTAATATTTCGGGCGCGTCGCTGTGCGATGAAGGCTTTGTGAGCTTTTTGACCCAGCATCTGAGTGAAAACACTGCACTCGCAAAATCGCTATGCATTGAAATTACGGAAACTGCCGCCATCACCAATCTGGGCGCGGCCAGACAATTTATAGCCGGCCTTAAAAAGTTGGGGTGCCGTTTTGCTCTGGATGATTTCGGCAGCGGCCTTTCATCGCTCAACTATCTGAAAAATTTGCAAGTTGATTACCTGAAAATTGACGGCGCGTTTGTTAAAGACATGGCAAGCGATGAGATTGACTGCGCGATGGTGGAGGCGATCAATAAAATTGGTCATCAAATGGGGTTGAAAACCATCGCCGAGTTTGTCGATAGTGCCGCTATCATGAACAAGCTGAAGGAAATTGGCGTGGACTATGCACAAGGAAACTGGATCCACATGCCGACAACGATAGACGAACTATGTCCGGGTGACTGACACCGCGCTACCAGCGTCACGGAAGCGGTGCGCTGGAAGCAATCAGTGGCTGATTTTTTTGATGTAATGGCGCAGGTTCTGACGCGTCGTTTCGATAAGCTGATCCGCCACGATTTCCGCGTCGACCTTGAAACTGCCCTCATTAATAGCACGCTTCAGCGCCTTGATTTTGGCCAGTTTTGACTCCGACTGGCTTTGGGGTTTGGCGGCGCGGCTACGCGTGCCGGGTTTACCGGTTGTATCAGAGGGAGGCGTTATTTTTTTATTCTTCAAAAAAGACTTTCCACTCATGTGAGTTGCATACATACGCATTCATATGAGTATCGGCAGCCTGCCCGTCAACTTTAGCTTCTTAGCAACGCGATCGCCCCATCCAGCCCAACAAAATTCAGCGCATGCGTCGCCTGTGCGCGCACCACCGGTTTGGCATGGTAGGCAATCGACACGCCGGCTGCCGCCATCATTTTCAGATCATTGGCACCATCGCCCATCGCCACTACCTGGTGCGCTGCAAGTCCCAGTTGGTCACGCAGGCGTCGGAGCTGCGTCGCCTTGCCTTCGGCATCAAGTATTGCGCCTAGCACGCGCCCGGTCAGT
The DNA here is from genome assembly GCA_003455595.1 of Betaproteobacteria bacterium. GTDB lineage: Bacteria > Pseudomonadota > Gammaproteobacteria > Burkholderiales > Sulfuriferulaceae > Sulfuriferula. The sequence continues at coordinate 1,346 of DMQT01000205.1, read as the reverse complement.
TTGCCGTCTACGATCTCCAGCGTATTGGCAATGGCTGCATCCAGTCCAAGACGCAGCTTGAGGCGCTCGGTAAAAAAAGTGAAGCCACCGGATACCAGCAGCGTTTTAATGCCGTGCGATTGCAGCGCAGCGAGCATTTTTTCAGCGCCGGGCGAAAGTTGCAGACGTTCATCGTAGACACGCTGCAAGGCCGATTCATCGAGACCTTTAAGCAGCGCAACGCGGCGCGTCAGGCTTTCGGCAAAATCGATTTCGCCGCGCATGGCCGCTTCGGTAATGTGGGCGACTTCTGGCTTGACCCCGATCATGTCGGCGATTTCGTCGATGCACTCGATGGTAATCAGGGTGGAATCCATGTCCATCACCACCAAACCAAAATCGCTCATTTTGCGTGCGTCAGGCACAAAGGCGTAATCCAGCCCTGATTGTTCACAGAGTAGTTCAACTTCGGCCTGCGTGGCTGGGTTGGCGCCCGGCAAGCGAAACGCCTGCTGCGTGATGGCCTGAATCTCGCTTGCGCCGGATAGCTTGGCGAGTTGCTTGAGCGACTGCGTTGCAACGGACTTTGATTGAATAATAAGATTGTAATTCATTGTGTTAAGACAGCTCTTTAAATAGTTTTCTGATGTTGTCGACCCGCGCTGGCAAGGTGACTGAGGCAATTTTAATGCGCAATTTGTCCGGCCCGGCAAGCTGATAGTTGCGCCGTGTTTGAATCAACTCAATGATGCGCGCCGGGTCGATTGGCGGATTGGCTACGAACTGCAGGCTGATGGTTTCACTCGATGCGTCCAGCTTGGCAATGCCAAGCGGCTTTGCCAGCAGGCGCAGGCGGTGCGATTCGAGCAGCGCCTGCGCCGGTTCTGGCAGCAGGCCGAAGCGATCCACCAGTTCGGCGTGCAGGTCGTCGAGCTCGTCGCTGCTGCTGCAGTTGGCAAAGCGCTTGTACAGCACCAGCCGTTCGTGAATATCGCCGCAGTAGCTGTCCGGCAGCAACGCCGGGGTGTGCAGATTGATTTCGGTGGTAACGCCGAGCGGCTGATTCATGTCCGGCTCGATGCCTTTCTTGAGCGCGGTGACGGCGTGGTTGAGCATGTCGTTATACAGGCTGAAACCGATTTCCTGCATGCTGCCGCTCTGTGAATCGCCCAGTACTTCACCCGCGCCGCGGATCTCCAGATCGTGCATGGCAAGATAAAAACCCGCGCCGAGTTCTTCCATCATTTGCAGCGCTTCGAGACGCTTTTTAGCTGAGGGCGTCAGCGCTTCCTCTTCCGGTGTCAGCAAATAGGCGTAAGCCTGATGGTGTGAGCGGCCGACGCGCCCGCGCAACTGGTGCAGCTGCG
>DMQT01000274.1:5458-5973 GCA_003455595.1 Betaproteobacteria bacterium | reverse complement strand
GCCGCACAAGGTCAACCCGATCGACTTTGAAAATTCCGAGGGCAACCTCGGCCTGGCAAATGCGCTGTTGCGTCACCTTTCCGAGAAACTGCCGGTCTCACGCTGGCAGCGCGACCTGAGCGATTCCACGGTGTTGCGCAACATGGGCGTGGCGCTCGGCTACACCCTGCTCGCCTATGAGTCTTGCCTGAAAGGCTTGAACAAGCTGGAAGCCAATCCGCAACGCGTGGCGGATGACCTGAACGCAAGCTGGGAAGTGATGGCGGAGCCGATCCAGACCGTGATGCGGCGCTATAACGTGCCGAATGCCTACGAGCAACTGAAGGAACTGACGCGCGGCAAGTCCGGCATCAACCGCGACAGCCTGCACGCGTTCATTCAGACGCTGGCGATTCCCGATGCCGACAAACAACGGCTGTTGGCCATGACCCCGGCCAGCTATATTGGTAAGGCAGTCGCGCTGGCGCAGCAGCTCGGCGCCTGAACATAAGGACAGGAAAAATGAGCGAGTTTGC
>DMQT01000274.1:3697-5253 GCA_003455595.1 Betaproteobacteria bacterium | reverse complement strand
TTGGAAAAGCTGGCGGCGGAATATCAGGGCAAGTTTATTCTCGCCAAGCTCAACACCGAACTGGTGCCCGAACTGGCGACCAAATACGGTGTGCGCGGTATCCCCGACGTGAAAGCCTTTGTCGGCGGCGAACTGGCCGATGAGTTTACCGGCGCGCTGCCGGAATCCGCCGTGCGCCAGTTCATCGAGCGCCTGTTTCCGTCGCCCGCCGATGACATCCGTGCAGCTGCAATGGTGCTGTTTGCCGACGGCGACGCCGCCAAAGCGCTGCAAATGCTGGCCGAGGCGAGCAAGCTCGACCCGAACAACGAACAGGTGCGGCTCGACGCCGCCGAGGTGATGCTGTCGCTCAACGAACTCGATCAGGTCAAAACCCTGCTTGATTCCCTGTCCGAACAAACCGCAGGCCGACCCCGCGCCATGCAGTTGCGCGCACGCGCCGAATTCGCCCTGCAGTCGGTAGGGGCGGGCGACGAAGCCAGCCTGCGTGCGGCGGTGGCGGCCGATGACAACGACCAGGCAGCGCGCCTCGCACTGGCAAACTGGCTGGTGTCGCAGCAGCGTTACGAGGCGGCAATGGACGAGTTGCTGGAAATGTTGCTGCGCGACAAAACCTGGCAGGATGGCATCGCCCGTAAAACCCTGCTGAATGTTTTTAGCCTGTTGGGCGGTGCGGGCGAAGTCGTCAACGCCTATCGCCGCAAAATGGCGAGCGCGCTCAATTAAGGGGGCATGATGAAGAAACCGGACAGCCTGCTCGACAAGCTGCATCAGCTGGCCGGATTTCTGGATACCCACGGCACGCTGGATGAACAGCTCAGCGCCCTCGCCGAGCGCGCGGCAGTCATGCTGAGTGCTGCGCAATGTTCCATCATGCTATATGCCGAGGGTGAACCTGACGCGCCGCGCCTGCGGGTTCGCGCCAGTTACGGCGCCTTGCCCGAGGTGGCGTATATGCAACTGGTGGCGCACGGCGAGGGCATCGCAGGGCAAGTGGCCACGCAAGGCGTGGCGCTGCTGGTTGAAGACATTACGACCTCGCCCTACGCGCACCTGGCGCGGCGCAAATCGCATACCAGCAACAGCTTGATGGTCGTGCCCATCCGGGCCGAAGGCAGCACCATTGGCGTGATGAACGTCACCCATCCGGGCAGCGCCAGTGCATTTAGCGCCAACGACCTTGCCATGCTGGAAATCATCGCGCTGCTTACTGGCAAGGCGATCCAGACCGTGAACCTGCAAAACCTGCTGAATTCGCGCTTCGCCCAGATAGCGCTGGCGCAGGAAGCCGACAACGCGATTGGCAGCGTGATGATGGCGACCGCCTACGATACCGACAAAATGGCGCGCATCGTTGCCAAGACGTTTTTCCGTGAAATGACCCAGGCCGGGTTCGGATCCAAGCAGATTATTCAGGCTGCGTCCGAGATCATCTCCCAGCTCAGCGGCAGCCTGCAGAAGCACAGCAAGCGGCTGGAGAAGTAATCGACAGCGCTCAAATAGACCTCAGCTCGGAGGGTTGCGTTGCTGTGGCGAGTCTGGAATTAGAGGCAGTG
>DMQT01000274.1:0-3673 GCA_003455595.1 Betaproteobacteria bacterium | reverse complement strand
CAGTTTCAAATAGCAGTATGGGAAAACTCCAATCCAGATCGCGATTGAGCGTGGATCACTCATTGCGTTTCTGCGGAGAAGCGCTTAACGCCGGCTTTGTGGGCTGCTTTTCCCAACCCTTCGTCCAGCGTGGCAAGCGCCAGTCCTTCTCTCAACGCAAGCTCAATGCTTTTGTATCAATACCGGTGAGGGGCGGTTGCGACGCAATAAAGTGACGCATGTGCTTAATGGCCGCTGCAACATCGCGCTTTTGGGCCGTCTCCGACGGGATTAATTCTGCAACCGCCTTGCCCCGGAGCGTGATGGTATAACGATTACCGAGGCTCACCCCGCGCAAGAGTTCGGCAAATTTTGTTTTTGCTTTATACGATCCTATTTCGATATGCATGGCATGGCTCCAGTTATTGCTGAATTGACCAGATTGTAGACCAGTGGCGATGATCAAGCAGGGGTAGCAGGGTGTTTGAATGCGCCTTTCATATAGCGCGTCAGCGCCCGCTCTAGCTCAGCCTGCACCGCCTGCCGCAATGCCCGCGGCGCCAGCACTTCCACCTCGCCGCCATGGCGCAAAATATCCATCAGCAGTTCGCGCGTGTCCGAATACGGCAGTTCCAGCAGATATTCCCCGCTTTCCAGCCAGTGGCTGCGCTGGTCCTTGTGCCAGCGTTCCTGCGCCACCCAGCGTGCGCGTCCGGCGCTGAACTTCAGTTGCGCCCACTGCACTGCCGCGCCGGAAAAAATCCCGTAACCGCTGCCCAGTTCGGCATCCAGCGCGCTGTCTTCCAGTTCAAGCGCGGGCTCGGTGACAGGCTGGGCAGCACGGATCGCATCCAGCGCAAACGAGCGTATCGCGTTGCGGCTGTGGCACCACGCATCCAGATACCAGTTGTCGCGGTAATACACCAGCCGCTGCGGCGACACGGTGCGCTCGACCAGCGCGTCGCTGGCACGGTTGTAGTGGCTGATCAGCAATTGCCTGCGCGCCAGCACGGCGTGGGCGATTACCTCGAAGCTTGCTGGCGAGGCATGCCGCGCCGCCATCGTCAGCATGCGGATGCGATTTTTGACGTCATCCTGCGTATGTCCGGCGGATGCCAGTATCGCCCCCAGTCGTAGCTTGAGCGGCTCGATATGCGCGCTCAGCAGACCCGGCTGAATCTCCGCCAGCAAGCCGTGCAGCGTGAGCAGCGCGTGCGCTTCGCTGGCGTTAAACCACAAACCGGGCAGTTCAAACGCAGGCGCGCTGGTTTGGCGATCAAAACGATAACCGCCCAGCGCCCGGTCAAACACGATCGGTGCATTCAGGCGGCTGCGCAAGTAATCCAGATCGCGCTTGAGCGTCGCCCACGATACCCCGAGTTCATCCAGTAACACGCTGCGCGGCGTGCTGCGGCGTGCGCCGAGCAGACGTTCAATCAGATAAAAGCGTTCGCTGCGATTCATGATGTCTGGTTTATTTTGGTGAGGTAAATAGCGGGCGCATCTCCTGAGCCCGGCGACCATTAGACTGGTGTTGTCGCCATTTGGCAAATCTACAGGAGAACAGCATGGATCATTTTAAGCGCGTTGATATTCGTCACATTGACCCGGATTGGGCAGTGTTCTGGGTCGCGGCTTGCGCCGCTTTATTGGGCGTGTTGCTGGGGTGATGATGGCAAGCGGACGGCGGGCGCGCAGGATGCGTTAGCGTAGTAATCGGCTCTGTGCCGAAAATCGCGCCAAGAAACACTGTAGGGTGCGGCGTGCGCACCGATTCATGTTCAATGGTGCGCACAGCGCACCCTACGAAAGTGGTTTTTGCGGCGTAACCAAACGGAATTTAACGGTTGCGCGGCAAACCTCGCCGTTCAGGGCGGGGTCAAGAGCGCTGACGGCAAAGCCGTCCTTGCCTTTGATTTTAGTGCGGAGTCTGCTGCTGTTCGATGTACTGTCCGATAACTGAGATGGGTGCGCCGCCGCAACTACCCGCAAAGTAGCTGGGCGACCAAAGTGCGCCGCCCCATAGTTTTTTTCGAATACTCGGATAGTTCTTCTTCCGAATCATGCGGCTGGATACGCCTTTCAAGCTGTTGACCNNGATTGGAAACGGAAACCTTGGGCGGGTAGTTCACCAGCAGGTGAACGTGGTCATCCTCGCCGTCGAACTCCACCAGCTCCGCTTCAAAGTCCGTGCAGACGCTGGCGAACATCGGGCGCAGGTCGTCAAGAATCTCTTTTGTGAAGACTTCACGACGGTATTTTGTTACAAAGACCAAATGCACATGCATTAGAAAAACGCAGTGTCTTCCGTGGCGAATATCGTTGTTATTACTCATAGACCAAACTATAATTGAAGTATGCAACGTCTACAAGCCTATAAATACGAACTGATGCCAGATGGCGAGCAGGAGCGCGATATGCGCCGCTTCGCCGGCTCGTGCCGGTTCGTCTATAACAAGGCACTAGCGCTGCAAAAAGAAAATCACGAAGCGGGTAACAAGTTCATCGGCTATGTGGCGATGGCGAAACGCCTTACGGGATGGCGCAATGGCCTTGACACGCCGTGGCTTAAGGACGCGCCTTGTCATCCATTGCAACATGCCTTGAAGGACCTGGAGAAAGCGTACAAAAACTTCTTCGGCCAACGCGCCGATTTCCCGCGCTTCAAGCGCAAGGGTAGCGGCGATGCTTTCCGCTACCCCGACCCGAAACAGATCAAGCTCGATCAGGCCAACAACCGCCTCTTTCTTCCCAAGTTGGGCTGGATTCGCTACCGCAACAGCCGGGACGTTCTCGGTGAACTGCGCAACGTCACCGTGAGCCAGTCGGGCGGCAAGTGGTTCGTGTCGATTCAGACGCAACGTGAGATTGAGAAAGCTCTTCCCACGGCGACGACCGCCATCGGCATCGATGTCGGCATTGCCAGGTTCGCCACCATGAGCGACGAAAGCTCTATCGCGCCGCTCAACAGCTTCAAGAAACAACAGCAACGCCTTGCGCGCTACCAGCGCCGTATGAGCCGCAAGGTCAAGTTCAGCAGCAACTGGAAGAAGGCGAAGGCCCGCGTCCAGAAGATTCACACCGGCATCGCTAACGCCCGCAAAGATTTCCTGCACAAAACCACAACGACGATCAGCCAAAACCACGCGCTCGTATGCATTGAGGATTTGCAGGTACGGAATATGTCCAAGTCTTCCAAAGGCAATAGCGAACAGCCCGGCAAACAGGTAGCGCAGAAATCTGGCCTGAACCGTTCCATTCTCGATCAGGGGTGGGGCGAGTTCAGACGCCAACTGACGTACAAGGTAGTTTGGCACGGCGGCATGTTGCTGGCCGTTCCACCGCACCATACAAGCCAGACATGCCCGGCCTGCGCCCATGTATCGAAAGACAATCGGCAAACACAGGCGAAATTCTTGTGCGTCGAGTGCGGTTACGAAAATCACGCCGATGTGGTCGGCGCGATCAATGTTTTAGCGCGAGGGCATCGCGTTCTAGCCTGTGGAGAGCCGGTGCAGTCAGGCCGCTCGAAGAAGCAGGAACCCACCGAAGCGACTGCGCAAATCACAGCGTAGCGCCGTAGGAATCCCCTTCCTTCAGGGAGGGGAGGATGTCAAGAGGGCTGGCAGTCAGAAAAAAGCTTGATCCTAGCCTCTTCAGGCTACCGCAACTCTATCTTGCTGCGTACAGATAT
>DMQT01000016.1:2021-4628 GCA_003455595.1 Betaproteobacteria bacterium | reverse complement strand
CGACGCAGGCAATGGCCGAATTGCGCCGCAAAACCCCCGCAACGGTATGCCTGTTCACCGCAGGTGCGCTTGAACAAGGCCGCAACGGCTGGACCCACCAGCGCCCGGAAATCGAAAACTATTTTGCCGCGATGATGCGCAATGGCAACGTCTACCCGCTGTTCCCGGTCGACGCCAACATGATCCAGGCGAGCTACGACTGGGCGCTCAAGCAATCGAACAAGGGCGTCGTCATCACCGCGTCGAAGTCGCCGCTGCCGGTGCGCACCACGCTGGCGCAAGGCGTTGAGGCGATTGCGAACGGCGCGATCACGCTGCAAACCCTGCCGGGTGCCAAAACCGTGGTGTTCGCGGTGGCGGGCGACATGGCGCTGCTGCCCGCGTTCGCCGCCGCCGAGCAGCTCAAAGCAGCGGGCATCGGCTCGCGCATCGTCGCCGTGGTCAACCCGCGCCGCCTGTATCGCCCGCATGACGTGCTGTGGGACAGCGTGTCGGAACCCGACGGCCAGTTCCTCGACGATGCCGGGTTCAACGCGCTGTTTGACGGCGACGCACTGATTGCCGTGTCCGGCGGGCCATCGGCGATGCTCGAACCGGTGCTGCTGCGCACCCGCGCTGCGCAGCGCGACACGTTCTGCTGGAAGCGCGGCGAAACCACCGCCAATACCCAGCAGCTGTTCGATTTCAACGGCATGAACGCCGATGCGCTGAGCGCCCGCGCCACCGCGCTGCTAGGTTAAATATGGCGCCGAAAATAATCGTCCTCGACGACGATCCGACCGGTTCGCAGACCGTCCATTCCTGCCTGCTGCTGACGCGCTGGGATGTCGCCACGCTGAAACGGGCGCTGGCCGACACCGCACCACTGTTCTTCGTGCTGACCAACACGCGCGGCATGGCTGCAGCGAACGCGGCGGCGGTGACGCGCGAAGTGTGCGCCAATCTCAAACTGGCACTCGCCGATTACAGCGGCCCGGTGCTGTTCGTGTCGCGCTCGGATTCGACCCTGCGCGGCCATTACCCGGTGGAAACCGACGTGATGCAGGCCGAACTCGGACCGTTCGATGCCACTATTTTGACCCCGGCTTTTTTCGAGGGCGGCCGCATCCCCCGCGACAGCACGCATTATTTAATGGTCGACGACCAAGCCGTGCCAACCCACGCCACCGAATTTGCCCGCGACTCGGTATTCGGCTATTCGACCAGCTTTTTGCCCGATTATGTCGCCGAAAAAACCGCCGGGCGGGTTGCGGCCAGTACAGTGCAGCGCCTGACGCTAGACAAACTGCATAGTGGCGAGGCCGACGCCTGGCTGGACGGGCTGCACGACAACGCGGTCGGCGTGGGCGATGGCGAAACGCCCGCCGATTACGCCCGTTTCGCCGACGCCGTGCTCAAGGCCGCAGCGAGCGGCAAGCGGCTATTGTTCCGCAGCGCCGCGTCATTGCTCACCGCGCTGGCCAAGCTGCCGCCTCAGCCGGTACCCGCCGAGGCGTTTTCAAAACTGGTCAGAGCGGGCAAATCCGGCGCGTTCGTGGTCGGCTCGCACGTCGCCAAAACCACTGCGCAGCTGGGCGAACTGTTGAAACAACCCGGCACAGTCGGACTGCCGCTCAACGTGGCGCGGCTGCCCGATGCGCGCGCCGAGCTCACCACTGAATTAATCCACAGCGTCGCCCATGCCCACAAACAAGGCTTGACGCCGGTGGTCTACACCAGCCGCAGCGAACGGCAGTTTGCCAACGTGGCGGAACGGCTGGCGTTCGGCGAAGCGGTATCGGCCACGCTGATGGACGTGGTGCGCGGCTTGCCGCCCAGCCTTGGCTATCTCGTCAGCAAGGGCGGCATCACCTCCAACGACGTACTGTCCAGCGGGCTGGCGCTGACTGCCGCGCGCGTGCTCGGGCAAATCCTGCCCGGTGTGACCGTGGTGCAAACCCCGCCCGAGCATCGCATTGGCAATCTGCCGGTAGTGATTTTTCCCGGCAACGTCGGCGGCAATGACGCCCTGGCACAGTGCTATCAACTGCTGTCGGCCAAGCCAGACAGGTAAAAGTCTGGCACCATGCCGGACACACGCGCACCCCGTTTTTTTGAATTGACTATGGCTGAATCCATCGCCCAGCTGATTGCGCCGTTGCAGCAGATCGTCGGCACGCACGCCGTGCTGTACGCGCATGAAGACATGACCCCTTACGAATCCGACGGCCTGTCGGCGTACCGGCGTACGCCCGGCGTGGTCGTGTTGCCGCAGACCGAGGCGGAAGTCATCGCCATCCTCAAGCTGTGCCACGCCGCGCGCGTGCCGGTGATTGCGCGCGGCGCGGGCACCGGCCTGTCAGGCGGCGCGCTGCCCAGCCCGGATGCGGTACTGCTCGGGCTAGCGAAATTCAATCGCATCCTCGCCGTTGACGCGCTGGCACGCACCGCGCGCGTGCAGCCCGGCGTACGCAATCTGGCGATTTCCGAAGCTGCTGCACCGCATGGCCTGTATTACGCGCCCGATCCGTCGTCGCAGATTGCCTGTTCCATCGGCGGCAACGTGGCGGAAAATTCCGGTGGCGTGCATTGCCTGAAATACGGCCTGACCGTGCATAACGTGCTGCG
>DMQT01000016.1:0-1941 GCA_003455595.1 Betaproteobacteria bacterium | reverse complement strand
GGCGCGTTGATCGCGGGCGGGCTGTTGCCGAGCGGGCTGGAAATGATGGACAACCCGGCCATCGTCGCTGCCGAAGCGTTTATCCACGCCGGTTATCCGACCGATGCGGCGGCGATATTGCTGGTGGAAGTCGACGGCACGCACGAAGAAGTGTCCAACGACGTGCGCCGCATCCACGATATTCTCAGCCTCAGCGGCGCGACCGAAATCCGTACCGCCGCGACTGACGCCGAACGCCTGAAACTCTGGGCCGGGCGCAAAAACGCCTTCCCCGCCGTGGGACGCATCTCGCCCGACTACTATTGCATGGACGGCACCATCCCGCGCCGCGCGCTGCCCGCCGTGCTGCACGGCATCGGGCAATTATCCGAACACTACGGCCTGCGCGTCGCCAACGTGTTCCATGCGGGTGATGGCAACCTGCACCCGCTTATTTTGTACGACGCCAACATCCCCGGCGAACTGGAAAAAACCGAAGCCTTCGGCGCAAAAATCCTCGAATTATGCGTCGCCGCAGGCGGCTCGATCACCGGCGAACACGGCGTCGGCATCGAAAAAATCGACCAGATGTGCGTGCAGTTCAAGTCGCCCGAGCTGGCGCTGTTCCACGCCGTTAAGGCGGTGTTCGACCTGCACGGCCTGCTCAATCCCGGCAAGGCAGTGCCGACCCTGCACCGCTGTGCCGAGCTGGGCGCCATGCACGTCCATCACGGCCATTTACCGCATCCCGAACTGCCGCGTTTTTAGTGATGAATACCCTGATTGAACGCATCCAGCACGCCAGTGCACACCAGCAGCCGCTGCAAATCCGCGCCGGCGGCAGCAAGGACTGGTACGGCAATACGCCCACCGGCGAACTGCTCGACGTGTCCGGCCACAGCGGCATCGTCGAATACGAAGCGCCCGAGTTGGTCATCACCGCCCAGGCCGGTACGCCGCTGCGCGAGATCGAAGCCACACTCGCCGCGCACAATCAAATGCTCTCGTTCGAGCCGCCGCATTTTGGCGAACACGCCACGCTGGGCGGCGCGCTCGCCTGCGGCCTGTCCGGCCCACGGCGTACCCTGACCGGCAGTGCGCGCGATGCGGTGCTCGGCATCCAGCTCATCGACGGGCGCGGCCAGTTGCTCAATTTTGGCGGCAAGGTCATCAAAAACGTCGCGGGCTATGACGTCTCGCGGTTGATGGTCGGCGCACTTGGCACCCTGGGCGTCATTACGCAAGCCTCGCTCAAGGTGCTGCCGCGTCCGGAAATGGAAGTGACGCTGCAGTTTGAACTGAATCAAGCCGCCGCCATTACGCGCATGAATCAGCTCGCCGGACAGCCATTGCCGATTACCGCCGCCGCCTGGATTGGCGGCGTGATGCTGCTGCGGCTGGAAGGCAGCGCGGCCGGGCTGCATGCCCCGCTGGCGACACTGGGCGGCGAGCCGCACGCACACAGCCATGTGTTCTGGCTCGCCGCGCGCGAGCAGACGGCGGTGTTTTTTGCTGCCCCCGAGCCACTATGGCGCCTGTCGCTGCCGTCTACCGCGCCGCCGCTTGACCTGCCCGGCAAGCAGGCCGTGACCTGGAGCGGCGCGCAACGCTGGCTCAAGTCCGACGCGCCCGCAGCGCTGATCCGCAGCATGGTTGAGACCGCTGGTGGCCATGCCACACTGTTTCGTGCCGACGACAAATCCGCCGGCGCGTTCCACCCGTTGCCCAAACCCGTGCTGGCCTTGCACCAGCGCCTGAAACAGCAATTCGACCCGCATGGCATTTTCAATCGCGGGCGGCTCTACGCGGAGTTCTGACCATGCAAACCCGGCTCGCCGATTTCATCCGCGACACGCCCCACGGCATCGAGGCCGAACGCATCCTGCGCAGCTGCGTGCATTGCGGCTTTTGCCTCGCCACCTGCCCGACCTATCAAATCCTCGGCGACGAACTCGATTCGCC
>DMQT01000092.1:2280-3111 GCA_003455595.1 Betaproteobacteria bacterium | reverse complement strand
GTATACACCCTGGCCCTGACCGATCCGATCTGGGTGCGCGCTTACGTGCAAGGGCCTGACATGGGCAAAATTCATCCAGGCATGCGCGCCGTGGTGACCACCGACAGTTATCCTGGCAAGCAGTATCGCGCGTGGCTTGGCTACATTTCCCCTAGCGCCGAATTCACTCCGAAATCGGTGGAAACAACGGAGGTCAGATCCAAGCTGGTTTATCAGGTGCGGATTTTCGTCTGCAACTCGAAAAATGAACTGCGCCTCGGCATGCCTGCAACGGTGACCATTCCGTTGGATCAGTCCCAATCTGCTGACGCAGGATCGTTACCCTGCCAGCCCCGCTGATGCCGCCAAGCGCCGCTGCGCATCCTGCGAATCTTCATTCCCCAGCGAGTCCGGGGGACGATATCGCGCTGCAAGTTGATCAGCTCTCCAAGGCGTTCCACACTGATGGGCGTCTGGTTCAGGCGCTGAACAACGTGAGCTTTCGAGTTCGGCATGGCAGGGTGACCGGCCTCATCGGCCCGGACAGCGCCGGCAAGACGACACTCATGCGCCTGGCCGCTGGCTTGCTGGTTCCCGATAGCGGCAGCATCACCGTTCTTGGCAAGAATGCCGCCACCCAGTCGCTGGAGGTTCAGGGTAGCATTGGTTACATGCCGCAACGGTTTGGCCTGTATGAAGACCTGACGGTGCAGGAGAATCTCGACCTCTACGCCGACCTGCAAGGCGTTCCGGTTATCCATCGTGCCGATCGCTATCGGGAGTTGCTGCAGATGGCGGGACTCGAACCGTTCACCCGGCGCCTGGCCGGGCAGCTTTCCGGCGGCATGAAGC
>DMQT01000092.1:0-2183 GCA_003455595.1 Betaproteobacteria bacterium | reverse complement strand
GCTGCTGCTGGATGAGCCGACCGTCGGCGTGGATCCGCTGTCGCGACGCGAGCTCTGGTCCATCGTCAATCGCCTGGTGCGGAATGAACACACCACCGTGCTGCTGAGCACAGCCTACCTGGATGAGGCAGAACGCTGCGACGAGATTTTTCTGTTGCATGACGGGCACCTCTTGGATCAGGGCGATCCGAAAGTCCTGCGCGATCGTATGCAAGGCAGAACCTGGTCCGTCACCGTAGAGAATCTATCCAAGCGGTCACTGCAGGCGCGTTTGTCGCAGGCTCCTGGCGTGGTGGACGCACTGGTCCAGGGCGAGCATGTGCGTCTAGTGATGGAAGATGCCATGCCCCCCAATCTAGAGGCGATGCTGCCAGGCATTCAAAACGCCAGCATGACCGAAGTGCCTCCACGCTACGAGGACAGCTTCGTCGCTCTACTGAAGGTGCAAACCCATCCAGAGGGTGCCGTATCGTCTCCGTCTGCTCACCCACAGGTACTGTCGTCCGCAAAGGCAGCCAATGGCGAAGCGATCATCGAAGTCGATCAACTGGAGCGCCGCTTCGGCAGTTTCCGTGCCGTCAAGGACGTCAGCTTTGCCGTATCGCGCGGCGAGGTCTTTGGCTTGCTGGGCGCCAATGGTGCCGGCAAGACCACCACCTTCCGCATGCTGTGCGGCCTGTTGCCGCCGAGTGGCGGTAGCCTGCGGGTGGCCGGCGTCGACCTTCGGCATGCGCCTGCTGCAGCGCGTGCACGCATCGGCTACATGTCGCAGAAATTCTCGCTGTATGGCCACCTCAGCGTCATCGAGAACCTGCGCTTTTTCAGCAGCGCCTACGGCTTGTCGCGCAAGCGGGCCGAACAGCGCATGCAGTGGGCGATGTCGGAGTTTGCCCTGGCACCGCTGGCGGATGCTGCCAGCGGCGATCTGTCCCTTGGCTACAAGCAGCGTCTGGCACTGGCCTGCGCCTTGATGCATGAGCCGGATATTTTGTTTCTGGATGAACCGACTTCGGGCGTCGACCCGCTGGCTCGCCGCGAATTCTGGCAGCGCATCAATACGCTGGCCGAGCACGGCGTCACCATCATGGTGACCACGCATTTCATGGAAGAAGCCGAATACTGCGACCGCCTTGCCATCATGGTGACCGGTGAAATCCTGACCATCGGGACCCCGACCGCGATCAAGCTTCAGGCCCGTACCGAAGCCGTGCCCGACCCGACCATGGAAGATGCCTTCATTGGATTGATCGAAGCACAGACCCAGGCTCAGAGTGAAACGGAGCCCAGCTAGTGAACGATCGCTCACATCAGAACAGCTCGGAAGCGCCAGGAAAGTTCGGCATGCGCTTGCGCGGCCTGATTCGCAAGGAGTTCCTGCAGATCTTCCGCGACCCCAGCAGCATCGCCATTGCTTTTCTGATGCCCGTGGTCTTGCTGCTGCTGTTCGGCTATGGCGTCTCGCTGGACTCGGAATCAATTCCGGTGGCCCTGGTGGTCGAACAGCCCAGCGCGGATACCGCCAGCTTCACCGCCGCGTTCCACAAGTCCCGTTATTTCGTACCCACCTCATACGCCACCATCCAGGCTGCCGAAAACGACATGATGGCCGGCAAGGTGAACGCCATCGTCGCGTTGCGCCAGGATTTCGCGCAACGCCTGCGGGGGCCAGGGAGTGCCCCCATTCAATTGATTGTGAATGGGGTCGACGCCAACACGGCCCGCATCATTTCAGGTTATGTCGAGGGCGTATGGGGGACGTGGCTAGAGCATGTCGCCCTGGCACGCGGCCAGTCGCTGGCCACCCCGGTGCAGATCGAACAGCGCGTCTGGTTCAACAGCGAGCTACGCAGCCGAAATTTTCTGGTGCCCGGCCTGGTCGCCATCATCATGACGCTGATCGGTGCCTTGCTCACGGCGATGGTGATGGCACGCGAATGGGAGCGCGGCACCATGGAAGCTCTCATGGTGACGCCGGTGACCATGAGCGAAGTGATTCTGGGAAAACTTATTCCCTACTTCATTCTGGGGATGGGAGGCCTGGCACTTTCCGTGGGCATGGCACTGTGGCTGTTTGATGTGCCCCTGCGCGGCTCGCCCTGGTTGCTGTTCGGCGCATCGGCACTGTTTCTGCTGACCGCGCTGGGCATGGGCCTGTTTATTTCCACCATCGCCAAAAGCCAGTT
>DMQT01000202.1 GCA_003455595.1 Betaproteobacteria bacterium | reverse complement strand
GGTTCAACCTGCAGCGACAACTGCTGCAATGCCGCGCTGGCAGGGCGTGACGGATAGTGGAACGTCACTTCATGCAGCCCCAGCGCTGCGCCGTTGCCGCTACGTGGCGGCAACACCAGCGGCGCAACGGGCGGCTGAATCGGCGACTCGGCTGCAAGCAGTTCCAGCAGGCGCTCGGTGGCCCCCGCCGCACGCTGCGCTTCGCCCAGCACTTCCGACAGCGCCCCTATCGCACCCGCCACAATGACCGCGTACAAAATGAACTGGCCGAGTTCGCCACCGCTCATGCTGCCTTGCATTACCGCGTGCGCACCGAGCCACAGCACGAACACAATCGCGCCGAACACCAGCAATATCGCCACCAGCGTCAACATCGAACGCGCGCGCACGCGCTGGATGGCGGTATTGAACGCGTTTTCCACTGAGGTGCTGAAGCGGCGTGTCTCGAGTGTTTCATGAGTGAACGCCTGCACCGTCGGCATGGCATTCAGGATCTCGCCCGCCAGCGCCGAGGCGTCGGCAATACGGTCCTGCGAATCGCGCGACAGACGACGCACGCGCCGACCGTACAGCACGATCGGCAGCACCACCAGCGCCAGCAGCACGATGATGATGGCGGACAGGCGCGGGCTGGTGACAAACAGCAGCGCCAGTCCACCCACCATCAACAGGCTGTTGCGCAATGCCATCGAAATGCTGGTGCCGACCAGCGCCTGGATCAGCGTGGTATCGGTGGTCAGGCGCGACAGCACTTCGCCGCTTTGCGTGGTCTCGAAAAACTGCGGGCTCTGGCGCAGCACATGCGTATACACCGCGCTGCGAATATCCGCCGTGACGCGTTCACCCAGCCACGACACCAGGTAAAAACGCGCTGCCGTGGCAACCGCCAGCACGCAGGCCACGCCGAACAGCGCAAGGAAATAGGTGTTGATGTGGCGCACGCTCTGGCTGCCCGGCGTGCCGAAACCGAGGTCGATCATCTGCCGGAACGCATACGGAATCGCCAGCGTGGCCGCAGCCGCCACCAGCAACGCAATGCCGGCCAGCACGAACTGGCGGCGGTACGGGGCAAGGAAGGGCAACAGCGCCTTGAGGGTGGCGAGGCTGCTTTTCTGCGCCGTGGATGAGGATGGTGTGGTCATAATTTGAGTGCCTTGACGTAACCCGTCATTTCCAGATAACCGCGCCCTACGGGCTTGCCGTCGCGCGTCAGCGTCGTTGCGCCTTCCCAGTACACCGCGCCGGTGGAGCTGCGTGAGTCGAGTTCCTGATCGTCTTGCAGCGGCGTGAGCTGCCACACCACCGAGCCGGTGCGCAGTTCGGTTGCCACTGGATAAAGGCCGCCAGTGCGCGGTGAGTGCCAGTGGCGCCGCGCCTTGAACTGTACCGCCGCGTTGTCGAACTGGGTAGTTTTGCCGCTGGCATCGCGCAGGCTGGCATGCGCCCATAACGGCGTGCCATCAGCGCGGCGCATCTGAAACGCCATCAGCGCACCGCCATCGGCCAGATTGGCACCAACCCAGTCCCAGCCCACGGCGCGCGTATCCATATAACGGGTAGACCATTCGTGATCGAGCCAGGCGCTGCCGCTCACCAGCACGCGCTGGCCATTCCGGCTGACGCTACCGCTCACGCGCAACTGCGGCGCGCTGTAGTAATAACTGGCCTGACCGGGTGCGGGACCCTTGCGCGAATAGCCGTTGTCGCCTTGCAGCATCAGCGGCTGGGTGGGGCTGAGGCGCAGGTCAAGGTCGAACTCACGCCCGTGGATGCGGGTTTGATACACGCCCTCGGCACTGCGTTTAAGGGTCCAGTCATCCAGTTTGACGTTGGTATCGCCCACTTGTGCGTACGCCAGCCCGAAGCCTGCACGCGCACTTTTCTGACCATGCAGCAGATGGCCAACCGCCGGGTCGGACAGCGCAGCGTGCGCAATGATCAGTTGGCGTGGCGCAAAGCGGCTGGGGTTGGCGCTGTCGGTCGCAGTGGCAGCGCGAAAAAACGTCACCTGAAACCCCAGCGGTTTGTGATCCGGCGTCGTGAGCCAGCCGGTGGCGTACCACCACTCGGTGCGATAATCTGGATGCGCGCCGAAATCCGCCGGAAACGTCAGACGATGGTCGGGCATGACCTGCGTAAATACCGGCGTAGCGGCAAAAACAAGCTGCGCCGACAACGTCCACAGCACGATCAGAATCCGCATCACCAATCCTCCCTCACCGCGCGTACCACGCTGCCCGACAGCGCACTGCGCCCAGCGATCAGCGCCGTCAACACTGCCGCCAGCAGCAACAGCGCGGCCACCGCCGTCAGCAAGCCCCACGGCACGTGCAGCTGCATGCGCCAGTGGAACGACTGCGGGTTGACCACGAAAACCAGTATCAGACTAATGACCCAGCCCAGCACGAAGCCCACCGCCATCCCCATCAGCGTCAGCAGGCCGCCCTCCGCCGCCAGGATGCCCAGCACCTGGCGACGGGTGACGCCGATGTGACGCAGCATGCCGAACTCTTTGGCGCGCGCCAGTATCTGCGCCGAAAATGTCGCGGCGATGCCGAACAGGCCAATTACCATCGCCACCGCTTCGAGCAAATAGGTCACGACAAAGCTGCGATCGAATATTTTCAGACTGACGGTTCGAATCTCGCCGGGTTCCGCGTATTCCAGCGCCGCGCCAAATGACAAAACTTTGAGCCGGGCAATCGCCTGCGCCGGTGTCGTGCCGGGTTGCAGCCACAGCCCGGCGTCGTTGATGGCGGTGTCGCCGGTCAAACTGCGGTAATCCGCCAGCCGCATCTGGATGGCACCGAACTGACGTGCGTAATCGCGCCACACCCCCGCCACCACGACGTCACGCCATTGCCCTGCGAGCGGCAGGCGCACCTGTTTGCCGGGGCTAAACCCATACAGATCGACCATTGCTTCTGACACCCAGATCGGCAGGCTGTGCGCGGGCACGGCGACCGTCTGCACCATCGGCAAGGCATTGGCCGCCGTACTGACTTCGATCGGCCGTGCAATCAGCGCCACCGCCGGACGCGCGGGGTCGAGGTTGAGCTGCGTCAGGCGCATAAAATCCACCCGCGCAATGCCCGGCGTGCGTGCAATCATGGCTTGCTCAGCCGGCGACAGCGCTGCGGTATTACCGCTCGCCGCGCTGCGGATATACACATCGGCAGGCAACACGTGTGACAGCCAGTCGTCCACCGACACGCGGAAGCTTGCAACCATGATCGCCATCGCCACCATCAGGCTGAAGCTCGCCAGCACCCCGCCCAGCGCAATCGCGGCTTGACCGGGTGCGTTGGCGAGACGGCTTAGCACCAGCGTGGTTATGGCATGCGTTGTGGGTAGATGCTGTAGCCAGCGGAACACTGCACCCGCCAGGCGAGGCATCAGCGCGATACCGCCGATCAGCAGCAGCGCCACCGCCAGGTAGCCGAAAATCGGCAAATCGTCCAGCGGCGGTGCCAGCGTCAGCAGTGCACCGGTCAGCAGCAAAACCAGCGCAGGCCAGGGATTAGCCAGCTGCGCCAGCGCGCCCTCCTCGCTACCGGATTTGAGCGCCTGTGCGGCAGGGGCGCGCGCGGCTTCCCATGCCGGGGCAGCGCTCCCCAGCAGCGCCACCGCCAATCCCAGCGTGAAAAATACACCGGCACGCAGCGGCGCGAACTGCAGCGCGGGCTGCACGCCGGGGAAATAGCCGCCGCCCAGATCACCGCCGAAAAAATGCAGCGCCGTTGCCGCCAGCGCATAGCCGCCGACGATGCCCAGCGCCGCGCCGACGGCACCCACCATGCCACCTTCCAGCACCACCTGGCGCAGCAGTTGCGCGCGCGTCACGCCCATCACGCGCAGCAGGGCAAACTGGCTGCGGCGACGGATCACCGACAGCGCCTGCGTGGAAAACACCAGAAACGCGCCAGTGAACAAAGCCACCAGCGCCAGTACATTCAAATTGACGCGATAGGCGCGCGACAGGCTGGCGCTGCGGCTGGTTTCATCAGCGCTTTGCAGCACCTGCAATTGACCCTGCGTGGCACGTGCCAGCGCGCTTTTGAACGCCATCAAATTAACGCCCTCGGTCAATTTCAACACCACCCGCGAGAGCTGACCGATACGCTGAAAACGCCACTGCGCCGCGCCGATGTCCATCACGCCGATGCGCTGCCCGGCACGCGCACGCACCAGCCCGCCCGCCACACGCAAGCTGACGCTGTTGGTGCCGACGCGCAGCTTGATGCGACCGCCGACACGGGTCTTGAACCACGCCATCGCCGCAGGAGACAGAAACACCGCATCGTCAGCCAGTGTGTCGAATGGCCGGTCAGCGACGGGCACACCGACCAGATCCGGTGTCAGCGCCGCCGCACGCATGACGTCCACACCGATGATCTTGAGCGGGCTGGTTTGCCCCGACACGGCGGCGTCGAGTACGAGCATCGGACTGGCCTGCGCCACGCCCGCGCGGGTCGCCAGCATCGGATAGTAGCGCTCGTCAAACGTCGGCTGGGTGCCGCGCACCTCCAGATCGGCCTGTCCGGACAGACTGCGCGCCGCCGCCGAGAATTCGTTGTACGCCGCCGTATTGATCAGGTCGATGGCGAAACCCAGCGCCACGCCCAGCGCGATTGCCGCGACCGCGGTCAGCGCGCGCAACGGATAGGCGCGCCATTCGCCCAGCAGCAGCCAGCAGCTCAGCTGGCGCAGGCTGCCCAGTCGACTCAAGCGCATCAGGCGGGACGCAAGCCGGTCTGGCTCAGGATCAGCACCCGATCCGCCGTGGCAGCCGCCGCGTGCGAATGCGTCACCATGACGGCTGATGCACCATTGCTGCGGAGCTCGTCGCGCAGCACAAGCAGAATGTGCTGCGCGGTATCGGGGTCGAGGTTGCCGGTCGGCTCGTCTGCCAGCACCAGTGCCGGACGGTGAACCAGCGCGCGTGCGATGGCAACGCGCTGCATTTCGCCGCCCGACAGCTGGCGCGGAAAATCCGCCCCGCGTCCACCCAGTCCGACCGCTTCGAGCATGGCGTCGGCACGCCGAAGGTCCGCGCCGTTGAGCAAAAGCGGCAGCGCGACGTTTTGTTGCAGGGTCAGATGCGGCAGCACGTGAAACGCCTGAAACACAAAGCCCATGCGCGCGCGCCGTAATTGCGTCGCCGCGTTGTCGTCGAGCGCGGCCATGTCGATACCATCCACAATGATCGCCCCCGCATCAGGGCTGTCCAGCCCGGCGATCAGATTCAGCAAGGTGGATTTGCCTACCCCGGAATCGCCCATCACCGCGACAAATTCGCCCGCCGCGAGCGAATACGACACGTCATTGAGCACGCGCCGTCCGGTGGTGTAAGACTTGGTAAGATGACGCAATTCCAGCATGGCAGCTTTCTGTTTGTCTATTTGTCGCTCGTTGGCGACACAAAATTAAATACGCAAGCAATTGAAAATAAAGAAATCATGCTGTTGAGGTTGATTTTTACGTCGTCAAATGGCGACACAAAATTGTCTTTTTTACGCAGTTACACAGCGGATAACATTACAGGCGCTTGATTCAACAGCATTGTTTGCACGTGGCACGTATGTTGCGTTTGGTCACCAGTCTGCCATGAAGTGTTGCTTCATGGCGGCTTCGCCATCACCCTAGAAGAGGATACGCATCATGCTAAAAGGTTTCATGCAGCCCAGCGCCAGCAAAAATGAACGTACCGGCACCAGCTCAATACTGGAAACCCACCGCGCCAATACGACCGCGCCTGCCAGCCCGCCCGCCAGCGTCGCCGCCGAACCGGTCAAGCCTGCTGCACCCGCCAGCCCGACTGAAACCGGCAGCAAGCTTATCGTCGGGCCGAATATCAAGCTGAAAGGCTCGGAGATTACCGACTGCGAAATTCTGGTGGTGGAAGGCCGGGTCGAGGCGTCGATGAACAGCCGCGACATCCGCATCGCTGAAGGCGGGATATTTTCCGGCAAGGCGGAAATCGACGTGGCCGAAATTCGCGGCGTTTTTGAAGGCGAGCTGACTGCACGCAAACGCCTGGTGATCTACGCCACGGGTAAGGTTACCGGCACCATCCGCTATGGCGCCATGATGGTGGAAGAAGGCGGCGTGATTGCCGGTGATGTCGCAGCGCTGGGCGCCAAGGGAACCAGCTCAACCGGCAGCAAAACTGCAGAACCCAATGCAACGGCGACGACTGTCGCAGATGCTTACAGTGGCCCCAGCTTGTCCCGGTCGTCCGCGAGTCGCTGATACATTCTGTCATGACAAAAAAAATGGGCGCCTTATAGCGCCCATTTTTTTGCCTGCACCGCTCACGGCGCTGTTTTCAACCACTCGGGTGGCATGCGCTGACGCAAGTTATTCACCACATACGCCACGCCCGCCACATCGGCCGCGAGGGTAACAGCGAGCTGACTTTGCGTGACGCTGTCCACCCAGCCAGACAGCTCGACGCCACCGGCAAACGTATCGACGTGGATACGCGCATTCTCCAGCACGCGATATTGTTGCAGTGCAGATTCAACGCTGGCGCTGATCGCCTGATCGTTGACGTATTTCAAAATTGCAATTTGTGATGCGAAACCAAGCTGGGGGGCGCGTTGACTCATGATGCTCTCCTGTGCAGATACGATGACACGGATGCCCCGGTTGGCAGCACCCGTTCGCTGTGGCTTGATTTGGCTTGGCCTTACTTGGCCGCGCCCATGGCTTCCGCTTTGGCGAATTCATCCGAATTCAGCATGCCATCATGGTTGCTGTCAGCTTTCGCAAACAGCTTGCCTTGCATGCCGCTGGCCTTGAATTCCTCTGCGCTGATCATGCCATCGTGGTTGGTATCAGCTTTTTCGAACATGCTGTCTTTCATCGGCATCGGTTCACCGGTAGCAGCATGCGCGCCAGTCACCGCCATCGCGGCCAGCACCACACCGCCTAACAAGGCGTGTTGCAGGGTGCGGGGGTTAAATTTGTGGACAGATACCTTCATCGTAAAGCTCCTGTATAGCGCAGCAACATGCTGCCTCTGATACAGGAGCAGACTTCGTGCCAAATAAAATATCTATTAAATACAATAAGATGCATTTCATCAGGCAGTACGCCCCCAGCACGTTTGTCGTGTCACCCCGACAGTCCCATGCGGGTTTTAGCTAAGTCCATGAAAACGATAGAAGTTTTATTGTCTCCCGCAGGCGACAAAAGCGGATGCTGCGCGCCGTTGCCTGACAGCAAGCGGGGCTTTTTATGTAACGTCAGCTCGGAAGCCCGGCATTAACATTAAGGCGTCTTGAATGCCGCAGCGTCGAGCTGGTGACGTTGTAGCAGTTTGTAGAATTCGGTGCGGTTACGCTGCGACAGGCGTGCCGCCTGAGTCACGTTGCCCGCGGTGATTTTCAGCACCCGGACCAGATAGTCGCGTTCAAAGCGTTTGCGCGCCTCTTCAAACGACACCATTTCGATATCTTCCTTGTGCATCGCGTCTTGCACCAACGTGGCCGACACCAGCGCGCCGGTACACAGCACCACGCACTGTTCGACTACGTTCATCAGCTGGCGCACATTGCCCGGCCACGGTGCGCCGACCAGCAGCGCCATCGCCTCAGGCGCAAAGCCGTTGACTTTTTTGGTGTATTTTTGTGCCAGCTGGCGCAGGAAATGGTTGGCCAGCAGCGCAATGTCTTCGCGCCGTTCGGCCAGTGGCGGAATGGTCAGCGACACCACGTTGAGACGGTAGTACAGATCCTCACGAAACTCGCCCGCCGCCACGCTGGCCTTGAGATCGCGGTGCGTAGCGGAAATCAGCCTCACGTCCACGTCAATCAGCTGCGCCGCCCCGACCGGCCGCACCTGACGCTCCTGAATCACACGCAACAGCTTGACCTGCAACAGCAGCGGCATGTCACCGATTTCATCCAGAAACAGCGT